>JBBRWF010000324.1:0-5607 GCA_038249405.1 Anaerolineales bacterium | reverse complement strand
CACCCCGGGGCCTTTGCCAACGGGTGGGAGGGCGAGAAAGCCGAGGGGTAGAGGTTGTGTCATAGGGTCTCCATAGCGGAAAGAAAATGTTTGCTTAATGAGCGCAACTTCAGGCAGGTTCTGGTTCGTAACAAAGTACCATGATCCCGCAGGCAAATGCGGTAGATTTCTTGAGTTTCAATTTTTGTTGGCTGCCAAGTTCTTTAAAAATTGACATTCCGCTGCCTATTGCGGCCGGGTTACACACTCTGGTACTTTTTGGCAGCGGCGATCTTAACCCGTCGCTATGAGTTATTCAACACATCCGCGATGGTGGTGTTTTCCAGGCGGGTGGAAACGTAATCGCGGATGTCCTTGAAGACTGCCACCAGGCCTTTTTCTTTTTCGATGGGGGTTGATTCGTAGAAATTCGTGCTGACAGATTCGGTGGGCGCCAGCGCGCCGTCAAACAGGCGCACCACTTCGGCCAGGCTGATCTCGGAAGGGTGTTTGGCCAGGGCATAACCGCCGTGCTGACCTTTGGCGCTGCGCAGGATGTGGGCACGTTTGAGCGCCAGCATCAGTTGTTCCAAGAATTTGGGGGGGATGCCCTGGGCTCTGGCGATATGTTCAACGGATACCAGTCCATCAGCTTCGTGCCGGGCCAGGTGGACAAGCGCCAGAAGCGCGTATTCGCTGCGTGTAGTTAGTTTCATTTTTCCTGCCGTTTCTTATTTATCCTATGGGAGTATAGTGTAAAAGAACGGTTTGTCAAGTTTTTTAACGCGGATGCTAAGCCCTGGCAGGCAGTTGTTCCCTGGGCAGCAGTTTGCCAATCACCAGCACGATGGCGATGGTGGCAAAGGTGATCAGGCCGAAGACACCGGTCATGGCTTTGGCGCCGATGCTGCCGAGCAGCGCGCCGCCCAAAAAGCCGCCGATGGCGGTGCCGATGCCAAAAACGACCGCGCCAAAGATGCCCTGGGCGGTGGCGCTCATCCCGGCGGAGGCGTGCTCATCGGTGTAGGCTACGCCGGCCATCCACATGGCCGGGAAACTCAGGCCGTTTAACAGTTGGATGACCAGGGCCTGGTTGGGGCTGCCAGCAACGGAAAAGAGCAACAGGCGCAGCCCGGTGACCACCAGCGAGAGCAGAAAGAGCGGGTAGGCCTTGAATTTCTTCAACAGGTGGTTGCCGAAGAACATAACCGGCACTTCGCAGATCGTGCCAATCGTGAGCGCCAGGCCCATGGTGGTTTCATTCGCGCCAATTTCTTTCATGTAGGGGAAGAAGTAACTGTTTGAGACCGACATGGCAATCCCGCCGCCCAGCGCCGCACCCAAAAAGACCAGCCAGCGCGGATTTTTCATCAACGTGCGGCGCGCCTCGGCCATGGATTCGGCCGCATGGTTGAGCGCGGAGGCATGCACGAATTTTTGGCTGGTGAGAAAATCCAGAAAGTACAGGATCGAGGCACCCCAGAAGGCCCACTGGATGCCGTATTTTTGCACAAGCTGCCCGGCCAGCGGCGCGGCGATTGCAAAGCCAAGCGTGCCGCCCAGGCGCACCCGGCCGTACATGGATTTTTCGGCGCCGAGCATTGACATAGTGGCGCTGTCGGCCAGCGAGGAGATGGGGGCCATGAAGAAACTGAAAAGAATTACCACCAGCAGAACTGGCAGGAAGGTTTGCAGGAAAGGCAGGATAAATGCAAACAGGCTGAAGCCGAGCAGGGTAACGCTGAGCACCAGGCGGTGACGGCGGGTGGAGTCTGCGAAACCGGTCCAAAGCGGGGCCGCAAACAGTGTGATCAGGGGGGATAACCCGGCCAGCAGACCGATCTGGGTACCACTGAAACCGCGCTGCTGGTAGAAAAGCACCACGAAGGGCGCCATAAAGGCCACGCCGGCGTACTGCCAGAAATAAAATGTAAAAGGCCAGATTTTTCTCATGTACTCTCGTTGGGCAAAGTTGGAATTATGCCCTGATTATACAGGACTCACCGGGTTGGTGCCGTTTTTCACGATTGAATATATAAGGGGCTGTCCAAAAAATTTGGACAGCCCCTGACTTAATAAATTGACCGGTTCGCGGTCGATTAATTGAGCGTTTTGACGGGGCGGCCTTCGATATAGCCCCGGTAGCCCTGGGGTTCGAGCTGGAAGCGCGGCCCGTCTTGATCGGCCCACTTGAAGCCGTAGATTTCCGGCTTGTAGGACTTGACTGTTTCCCACAGGCTGCCTATCGCCTGTTCAAAATCTGCATCGTCATAGGGCTGCCCCTGAAAGATCATCATCTTGCAAGCGGGCAGATCGAGCAGGTCAAAGCCTTGTGGAATGGGCCCGGCGTAATCCAGGCGCACTTCGACCCCCTGGACGTATTCGGATGTGCCGGCTGCGCGCAGATTTTCCGGCAGCCACATGCCGATCGGTTCGTACAGGGCCTGCTGGATGCCGGTCAGTACATCCCAGACTTCACAGCCCACTTCTTCACAATACGCGTAGTAATCGGCGGCCTGGATGCCGCGTTTGAGGATGACCTTGCGGGCCGGGCGGTCGACCACCTGGACAAAGATCGAACTGGTTTTGAGGGTGTCAGGCATTTTGTATTCTCCTTTTTGCAAGGCGAGGGAATATTCACGGACATTGTTGGGAATGAACATCCTGATGGGCGGCTTTTTCTGGCTAAACCGCTGCGGGGTGAGGCCAAACTGTTTTGAAAAAGCGCGCGTAAAGCCCTCGTGCGAATCAAAGACGAAATCAAAGGCCACGTCCACGACCCGCACATCTTCATCGCGCAGCCGCAGGGCCGCTCGAGACAGCCGTAAGGCGCGGATGTATTCAAAAGGGCTTTTACCGGTCAGCGCTTTGAAGAGCTTTGCGGCGTGCCAGGGCGAATATCCGGCGGCATTTGCCAGCATGTAAAGCGTGATTGGCTGGTGCAGATGCGCTTCGATATAAGCCTGCATGCGTTCAACTGCGTGGATGTTATCCCAGGGTTCCATGTTTTCTCACCTTGGTTATAGGATATCACCGGGTTGCGCGCAGCGCTTGACCTGCGTTGCGATGGTTGGCTTGCGGGTAATTATAGTGCGGGAGGATGTGAATTCAGGGGTTGGTAAGGGGCCGTTTCAGTGGGGAAATAATGACAAATGATACTGGTTTTTGCCGGGAAAATCGCTACAACGATAAAGATCTAATATCATCTTAAATAGAGCAGAAAGTTGACTGTCACCATAATACTGGAGGCAGCTTCCGCACGGGTGCGCAAGGCTTTTGCGCAGGGCGCGCTGCCGGCCGGGACGCAGGCGGAAATCAGCGCTGCTTATCAGGGCATGGCGGATGAGCCGCTGCCGGTGGCGGTGCGCTCCTCGGCGACCGCCGAGGATTTGCCGGAGATGTCCTTTGCCGGGCAGCAGGATACCTTCTTAAATATACAGGGCGAGGTTCAGTTGCTGCGCGCGGTGGTGCAGTGTTGGAGCAGCCTGTGGACGGCGCGCGCCATCGGGTACAGGCTGCGCAACCACATCGCGGATGAGGATGCGGCGCTGGCGGTGGTGGTGCAGCAAATGGTGACGGGCGAGGTGAGCGGGGTGCTGCTCACTGCCAACCCGTTAAGCGGGCTGCGCAGCGAAATGGTGATTGACGCGACCTTTGGGCTGGGCGAGGCGCTGGTTTCGGGGCAGGTGGAGCCGGATCACTATGTGCTGGAGGCACAGAGCGGCGCGCTGGTCAGCAGCCAGTTGGGAGCAAAGAAAATCTCCATGCACGGCAAAGCGGGCGGGGGGCTGGAAGTGCTCAAAGCCGGGGAGGCTACGCGCGAGACGCTGGACGCTGCCATGCTGAACCAGCTGGCGCAGGCGGGCCGTACCATCCAGCAAGAATACCGCGCGCCGCAGGATATTGAATGGGCATTCGCGGGCGGCAGGCTGTTCATTTTACAGTCGCGCGCCATCACCTCCTTGTTCCCAATTCCAGAAATCAGCCTCGACTCGCGCACCACGCAGCTTGCGCCGGGTGAGATCCTGGTCTGCCCCGGCACCGACCCGGCCTGGACGCCGCTCTTTATGTCGGCGGGATGATGACGCACGGCTCGGTGGTGGCGCGCGAATACGGCATCCCGGCGGTGGTGGGGGTGCACCAGGCGACGATTAAATTGAAGGACGGTCAACGGGTGCGGGTGGATGGGACGAGCGGGAAGATTGTGGTGTTAGCGTTATGGTGTTACGGGGACGGTTTTTCGCATTCATCTTCACAGCCGCAGGTCTCCAGACCGGCGGCTTTTTCAAAGGATTCTTTGCCTTCGCTGATCGAGAAGTAGATCAGACCGGCGGCGCCCAGGCTGTCGATAAAGCCAAAGCCGGTGAACTGGTAGACCAGGCTGGCGATCAGCAGCACCACTGACATGTAGATGCAGATCATGGTGCAGTTGGCGTCTGCCAGGATGGGGCTGGAGTTGAGCGCGCGGCCGACCTTGCGCTTGGCCTGCACCAGGAGCCACATGGAGGCAATTGAGATCAGCGCGATGATCATGCCCGGCAGGGTGGTGGAGGGTTTGTGCCCGCTGACCAGGTTGTAGACGGCGGTCAGTCCCAGCCCAACAGCCAGCAGGTAGAAGGATGAGCCGGTGATGCGCAGCGCGGTGCGCTCAAAAGTCGAGCGCGGGGCATCCGGGTTCTGGCGGATGCGCAGAACCATGGCCAGGATGCCGATGCCGGAAAGCACCTCGATGAACGAATCGATGCCAAAGCCGAAGAGCGTCAGGGCTTCATCCTGCACGCCGAAGCCGATGGAGACCAGTCCCTCCGCCAGGTTGTAGACGATGGTGAAGATTGCCAACCATAAGGCGTACTGCCAGTATTTGTTGGTGGATGCGGCGGTGAGGAATGTCATCTTGAATCCTTTTGTGGGTGCAGGTTACGAGAACAGCGCCTGGACGTCGTCCTTCGTCAGGCTTTTGAAGAAGCTGGTTTCGGTGGAGATGAGCTGGTTGACCAGGTTGCGTTTACGTTCCTGCAGCAGCAGGATTTTTTCTTCGACCGAGTCGCGCAGGATGTACTTGTAGACAAAGACAGGTTTGTCCTGCCCGATGCGGTGGGCGCGGTCGCTGGCTTGCATTTCGACCGCCGGGTTCCACCACGGGTCAATGTGGATGACGTAATCGGCGGCGGTCAGGTTGAGACCCACGCCGCCAGCTTTGAGGCTGATCAGGAAAAACGAGATGGCGGGCTGGTTCTGGAAGGCATCCACCTGGTCCTGACGGTTGACGGTTTGCCCGTCCAGGTAGGCGTAGCGAATATTGCGCTCGTCAAGATACAGGCGCAGCAGTTTGAGGGTTTCTACGAACTGCGAGAAGATCAGCGCCTTGTGGCCTTCGGCCATCAGGGTTTCGATCTGTTCGGTCAGCAGCTCGAACTTGGCGCTTTCGCCGTGATACAGTTTATCCACCAGGCGCGGGTGGATGCAGATCTGGCGCAGGCGCAGCAGCCCTTCCAATATCTTCATACGGGCGTTGTCCATGCCCTGGCCGTCGATCAGGCCGAGCAGGTTTTTGCGGTAATCTTCGCGGGTGCGGGTGTAGATCTTGCGCTGCGCGGGTTCCATATCGCCGTAGATAATGCGCTCTGT
>JBBRWF010000323.1:0-5612 GCA_038249405.1 Anaerolineales bacterium | reverse complement strand
GCCGTCGGCGCGCTAAAACGCCAGCAGGAACTGGTGGAAAAATTAAACGCACAGCTTGCGCGTGTAGAAAATGAGCGCAACCGGGCCATCGCCCAGCAAGCCGAACGCGAAGGTGAACGCACCCTGCATGCACGCGTCACTGCCCGCGCACAAAGCATAGAAAACGCATACCAGAACTGGAAATCTTCCCGCGCCGATTTGGAAAAATGGAATACGCTCGCCGATCAGTTCCGCGAACAGGAAAAAGTGCGTCAGGCTCCCCTGGCAAACATTGGCGCAGAACAGGCGCGCCTTGAACAGGAACAGGCTGGCCTCCAGCGCCAGGAAAACCGCGTCACAGAACAGCAGGCTCAGACTTTCCTCCTGGAAAACGAACTGGCTGAAATAAACAAGCACCTGGCTGAGTTGGAAACCAGGCTCAAAGTACGTACTCAGTTGGAGCAGTCGCAGGAAATCATCACCCGCTTTCGGGAACAATCCAAACTGCGCCAACCGCCCCTTGCAGATATTAACGCCGAAAAAGCCCGCCTGGAACAAGAACTAAAAACGCTGGAAAAGCAGCGCGACTCTATCGAAACACAGCAGGCCGCCCTCAAAAAACTTCAAAACGAACTGGTGGAAGCCCAGGAGCAGGTCAGACTCTTTGAAATACAGCTTACCGCGCGCAAAATGCTTGAACAGGATATTCAGACCCGCAAAGAACAGCAGTTTATCTTGAAAAGCAGCAATGACCGCCTAAAACTTGAAATGGACTCCCTCAATGAGCGCATCCAAAAACTGGCCGGCACCGAGGGCGCTGTTTGCCCATTATGCGGCCAGCCCCTCAGCAGCGACGAACGCCAGAAGCTGATGGATACGCTGAACAGTGAAGGCCGCGAAAAAGGCGATGAATTTCGCAAGAACAAAGCCGAACTCGAAACCATCGTCAAGGAACTCGCAACCAGCGAAAAAGATCTATCAGGCTTTGGGCGCGTTGAGAAGGATCACTTATTCCACGTCACCACCGTAACAAAACTCAACGAGCGCATGGCTGCCAACCTGCAGGCAATTTCCGAATGGGACCAGCAGGCTGCGCCGCGTCTGACAGAAATACAAAACTTACTGGAAAGTCAGAGCTTCAGCCCTCAAGCGCGCCAGCACCTGGGGCGTATTGAAAGGGAACTGCAGGCCATTGGCAAGGCCCTCGGACTCAAACCTACCAGTGAAAAATCCATCTTTGATACTGTCGAAGAAAAAGTGCTCGAGATTGAAAACGAACTCAAGCTATTAAAAACGTTTGAAGCTGACCGCAACACCCAGAACACGCGCGCCGCCCGCCTGACAGAGCAAATCAATTCCCTGCTCACCAATGCACAAGAATGGCGCACGCACGGCAAACCACGCCTGGAGGAGATCATTGAAATCCTTCAAACCTCCAATTTTTCCCTACCAGAACGCGCTCAACTGGCCGAAATCGATTCACATCTTAAATCGCTGGGCTACGATGCAGCCGCGCACGATGCCGTCCGCCTCTCCGAGCAGACCGGACGGGCCTCCGAAAACGATTTGCGCGAACTGCAGGCTGCTCGCGCCGCACTGGTGCCGCTCGAACGTGAACTGCAGGATATTGCCACCCTCATTCAGGCCAAAAACGCAGAGCTGGATACCCTGAAACTGGATGATGAAAATGCCCGCGTCACCCTCGGCGAACTACAGGCCAACACCCCTGATGCCGACCAGGCTGAAAGAGCGCTGCTGGATGCGCGCCAGCGCGAAAACATCGTAACCCGTGAGGCCGGTGTGGCCCAGCAAAAAGTGGCAGTGTTGAAAACCCTGCGCGAACGCAAAATCAGTCAGGAATATGAACGCGAACAACTGGCGCAAAAAATCAAATATCATAAAACGCTTGAGCGTGCCTTTGGCAAAGATGGCGTTCCGGCCATGTTGATCGAACAGGCACTGCCGCAAATCGAAGAAAAAGCCAACGAACTGCTGGAACGACTTTCCAATGGGAATATGAGTGTGCGCTTTGTCACCCAGGCCGAGTTCAAAAACAAAAAACGTGACGACTTAAAAGAAACCCTCGATATCCAGATCAGTGATGAAGTCGGAACCCGTGATTATGAAATGTTCTCGGGCGGCGAGGCTTTCCGCGTCAATTTCGCCATCCGACTGGCTCTTTCAGAAGTTTTGGCCCGGCGCACCGGCGCCCGCTTGCAGACCCTGGTGATCGATGAAGGTTTTGGGTCGCAGGATGCGGAAGGCCGCCAGCGCCTGGTGGAGGCCATCAACCAGGTCAAAGCCGATTTCGAAAAAATCCTGATCATTACTCACCTCGATGAGTTAAAAGATGCCTTCCCCACCCGCATCGAAGTGGAAAAGACCGCCACTGGCTCAAGCGTCAAGGTGATCTAAGATGCTAAACCTTGTTATTTCATCTATTCTATTCGTCGGCGCACTGATCGTCATTTACTGGCTGCACAACCAGGCCTGGCTCGAAATCGCCACTCCGCCGGTGCAGCCCTCCGCCGGCGGCCCACTGGTTTCGTTGATTGTACCGGCCCGCAATGAAGAAAAAAATATCCGCCGCTGTGTTGAAGCCCTGATTGCTCAGGATTACCCCGCATTTGAAGTACTGGTGCTCGACGACCGCTCCACAGACGCCACCCCCGCCATACTGGCCGAACTTTCTGCGTGCGATGCGCGTGTGCAGGTGCTTCACGGCGCACAACTCCCCGCCGGGTGGGCTGGCAAACCACACGCGCTCTATCAGGCTTCCCAAGCCGCCACGGGCGACTGGCTCTTATTCGTGGATGCAGATACGTTTTTAACCCCCAACGCGCTCTCAGCCTCCATGGAAAGCGCTCGCATAAATTGCGCCGATCTCTACACGGTGATGACCGAACAATTAATGGGCTCCTTCTGGGAAAAAACGGTCATGCCGCTCGTAATGACGGCTCTTTCGGTCGGATTCTCGCCGTCAAAAGTAAACGACCCCAATACGCGCGATGCCATTGCCAACGGGCAGTACATCCTCATCAAACGCAGCGTTTATACAGCCATTGGTGGGCATGAGAAATTGCACAACCAGATCGTCGAAGATAAAGCCATCTCTGAACAGGTAAAATGGAATGGCTACCGCCTGATCGTCGCGGACGGACGCGGAGTAGCCAAAACCCGCATGTACACATCCCTGCCCCAAATGTGGGAAGGCTGGACAAAAAACATCTACCTGGGGCTTTCAGACCGCCCTGGTCTATTGCTGCTCGGCGTTTTCGGAGCCTTTTTGGCGCTGATGGCTTCAGTCTTCATGCCGATTTGGCCCTTAATGGGGCTCACATGGTACCTGAACGGCGGCGGTTGGATGGCGGTTGTGGTCTGCGCCGAAGCGCTGCTAACCTGGGCTTGCATCCTGTATTATCGCGCCAGGGTGGCGCACCTGATGAACATATCACGCTGGTACGCTTTGACCACCCCGCTGGGGGCTGGCGTTTTTGCAGCCATGATGTTTACCTCAGCCTGGAAAGTCCTCTCCGGGCAGGGTGTCACCTGGAAGGGCCGCACCTACGACCCCAAAGTGATTCATTAAGCCGCGAGAATCCCTATGAAATCAAGTGTCGAACAAATCCGCCAGCGCTTTGACCAGGACGTAGAACGCTTCTCCAACCTGGAAATCGGGCACTCCGCCACCATAGACTCGCCCCTTGTGCTTGAACTGCTAACCCGTGCCGCCGCCCATACCTGTCCGCACGCCAGCCGGGTGCTCGATATCGGCTGCGGCGCCGGGAATTACACCCTTAAACTTCTACAATCCCTTCCGAACCTGGATGTGAGCCTGGTCGACCTTAGCCAGCCCATGCTCGCACGCGCCGCCCAGCGCATTCGCCCCATGACTGAAGGCGAGATACACACCACCCAGGCAGATATCCGCACTTTGGAGTTGGGCCGGGAACAGTACGACATTATCATGGCAGCCGCCGTTTTCCATCACCTGCGCGGGGATGAAGAGTGGCGCGCTGTCTTTGCCAAATGTTATGCGGCCCTCAAACCTGGCGGTTCGCTCTGGATTTCAGACCTGATAGAACACTCCACACCCGCGGTACAGGCCCTCATGTGGGCGCGCTATGGTGAATACCTGCTGCAATTCAAAGACGCACAATACCGCGACAAGGTTTTTGGATATATTGCAGAAGAAGATACCCCCCGCCCGCTCATGTTCCAACTGGACCTGCTGCGTGAAGTCGGCTTCACTCAACTCGAAATCTTGCACAAAACCAGTGTTTTCGCAGCCTTTGGCGCAATAAAATAGTGTTAATAAAAAATGACACAAAAACACCCCGAGATCAATTCCTCGGGGTGTTTTTATTAGTTAACTTGGTTGGCTCAACCGTTGGCAGAAGGCGTGGGGGTGGGGCGCGGGTTGGCTTCACGGAAAGCCTTGATGGCTTCACGCAGCGCTTTGAAAGATTCACCCACCGTATCCTTATACTGTTTGTTCACAGCCGCCAGGCTCTTGACCGTGGTTTTCGCCAGTTCAAGATCAGTTACCTTGCCAGCGGCATCAAAACCGGGGCGATTGCTAACGAGATCTTTTGCCTGTAGGTAAATCGGTTTTCCATTCAGAAAAGCCGCCTTATATGCATCAAACGCAGCCTGCAAGGCAGTAACATCCAGACCCTTTTCTTTAGCCTTATCCAGCATCTTCTGAATATTGGCACTTTGATTGTCAAAGCTTTCAACTGCCTGTCCAATCATCAGCACCTTCACCTGCTGACGGGCAAATACCAACTCCAAACGCGCCTTCGCAACCGTGGGATCGGCCTTTGTCCCGGGCGCAGGCGGGGTTGGACCCGCGGCATAAGTAGTGGTCAACGGCAGGGCAGCAAAGACCAGGGTGACAAGCAGCGCAACCAGGCTAAATTTTCGAAAAATCATTTTCATATTTTCTCCTTTTTTGAATGTGAGCTTACAAATTCATTCTATACCCCGCAGATTATGCAGGTATGAACCCATTGTAAAGAGATTGTAAAACCTGTCAATTTGCAAAGGCAATAATCATCGGCATAGCAAGAAACAGACCAGCCCCTCGCAAGTCGCCCGGCAAGTTGCTTGACAATCTCCGAAACAACGTGTAAAATCACGCACGCTTAACAAACGAATATGGTTTCGCCGAGATAGCTCAGTTGGTAGAGCATGCGACTGAAAATCGCAGTGTCGTCAGTTCGATTCTGTCTCTCGGCACTACGGCAAAAGTTAGCCGAAAAACGCGGGCGTAGTACAGCGGTAGTACGTCTCCTTGCCAAGGAGAAGGTCGTGGGTTCGAATCCCATCGCCCGCTCAGTTTCAAAAGCGGCTGGCAGATATGGTTCCTGGCGAGCCATAGAATGCCAGCCCAAATGTTAATATCTGGCGACGTCGCCAAGTGGCAAGGCAAGGGTCTGCAAAACCCTCATCATGGGTTCAAATCCCATCGTCGCCTCAAGCAAAAAAAGACAGGGTTATTCCTGTCTTTTTTCTTTTTAACAAGTCAATGCTTACATACTTGAGTTTAGAGATGGTCAATACGGCGCAAAATCTGCGTCTAGTTGAATTGGACCTTAATAAAAAAATGTAGTTACCGAAATCGTTACTTT
>JBBRWF010000322.1:0-5616 GCA_038249405.1 Anaerolineales bacterium | reverse complement strand
GATCTTCGATCTTGACGATGCGCCAGCCGCCCGGCAGGAAGTTACACAGGGCGCTGAGCAGGGTGGTCTTCCCGGTGCGCGTTCCGCCGGAAATCAGGATGCGCTGGCCGTCTTCCATCGCATGGCGCAGCAGGTCCATCATTTCCGCGCTCATCACCCCGCGCTCCAGAAGCCATTCCGGCCTGACCGGCTTCTGCTCGTACAGGCGGATATTAATGCAAGGGTTTCGCCCGGGCGGAACGACTACTGGGTGTAGGGCTTTGATACGCCCACCACCTGGATTATGCGGTGTAGCCGGCAGCTTGGCGTTGATCGACGGGTTGGTCTCGTTGAGGGTCTTGTTCTGCGGACCCAGCAGCCGGTCCAACACCCGCCAGATCTCGCCAGGCTCCGGATGCAGATCGACCGTCTCCCACCGCACCGAACCTTTCTTCATCACCTGGATCAGGCCGGATGAGTAGATGCCGATTTCGGATAAATCCGTTCGTGCCGGCGGCAGCAGCAGGTCCAGAAAACCCAATCCAACAATCCGCCGCGTCAGGTCTTCGGCGATCTGTGCTTCAACCTGCAAACCAGGGCGCAGGTTGCGCTTGCGGAAAGCGGCTGACACCAGCGCTTCCACCCGCTCTCGAATCTGCTTGCGCTCCACTTCACCCGGGCTTTGCAGCACGGTTGGAGCAAATTCCTGGTTGATCTGGTCGATCACTTCATTGACAAGTGCTTTGCGATCGGATGGACTGAGCTGCACCGCCTCGGAGGGGGTGTCGTATAAATCGAAAATCCCTGGCATAAGGTCTCCTATGTAAAACGGATCTTGGGCAAGCGCAGAACGCTGCGCGATCCCTGGCTGCTGCTTTCCAACGACCCAACGTTGGGGAAAAGCACCCCAATCAGCGAGCGGATCCCACGGGCAAAACCGTCCACGCGGGTGACGGGCGGAATGCCCTGATCTTGAGCCTGGGTGACGGCCAAGTCGTAGGGAATCACAGCCGCGATAGGCGGCGCCCAACCGACCGTGCCGGCCAACTCATCCTGAAAACTGCGCGCGGTGAAACCGCTGCGGTCGGTAAACTGGTTGAGCACCAGGTAGATTGACTCGCGCGCCAGGCGCTTCTCACTCTTTAATCCGGAGAGCAGCAGGTTGAGCGTGTGGCGGGTGGCGGCCAGATCAGCCAGAGTAGGCCGGGCCACGATCAGGGCATAATTGGCGAAGATGATCGAGTGCGCCATCCACAAGTCCTCATTCGAAGGGACATCCATCACAATCGCCGCGTAGCGCCCATCTTCCGAATCGATCAACATGCCATTGATGGTCCCTTCTCCGGTTCCGCGGCTGGAGCTTTCCAGAATTTTCATGTACTCCACAGAAGATTCGGGCGCGACCAGCACTTCCAAATTTTCCCGGCGCTGCAGTGCGGCCTGAAAGGAAGCCTTGCCGGGTCGGTCGAAATACTCAGTCAGGTTGGGCAGGTAGCGCAGCCGCAAGTGAGGCGGGGCGCTGGGCGGCAGGCCCATTGAAACAAGCAAAGTCTTGATACTCAACCGCGCCGCCAGCTCGTAAGCCAGGTTCTCAGCTACTGTCGAGCAGCCGGTCCCACCGGCATGGGACAGTACCGCGATTCGCTTGGTGCCGGTGATAAAGGCAGCGGATCCACCTACCACCGGACCGGCGACAGCCTGCTGCATAGGCGCAGCTTGAGACATGTTGGCCCGCGCCGTCATGGCCGCCCCATACCCCGCCTGGGCGATCTCGGTCCAGTTGACCGGAGCGATAAACACCCCGCGCACCATATTCAGGCCTTCGTATGCGCCGCGTAAATCCTTTTGCCCTAAAGGCAGCACTATAACCGCCACACCGTTCCAGGCCGACAGACGCTGCAAGAGGCGCTTCATAGCCTCAGGGTCTGGCGCGATATCGGTCTGGACGATCAGCAATTCCGGGTGCAGGTCATTGACGTTGTTTTCCAGGGTCTGCCACTGGGTGGCGTGCCCGGCCACAATAAAGCGCGCATCCGAGAGCAATGGCGGCTGCATCTGGTAGTAAACCAGCTCGTGACCTGCCCCGGCCAGCAGCACGGAAACCTTATGGGTCTGATAGGAAGTTTCAGACATCGCTTAGTCCTTCTTGCGATAGTCGTTCATTTCCTCGTACAGCTCACCCAGGTTGAGGGTCAGCACATCGGAAACGTCCAGGTTTAGGCCTTTCGTCGATTGCAACGCCAGGTGGATCGCGCCGTATTTGTCCAACGCCGCCAGAAGCGTCGGGGGATCGACTTTTAATCCGGGCGTCACCTCGATTTGCTGGGTAGGAACGTCCAGGACGATGACACTGCCCTCTTGCGCGGATGCGCTGGTGCGGGCGGAGGAGAAAAGTTGTTCCTGGCTGGCCCCGGCCGGCACTTCTTCATAGCGAAAGGGCTGCGGGACCATCAGCACTTTGAGACCGGTAATGGCCAGGCGCGCCAGCGGGGCGGAAGGCGGCACAGGCGTGGGCGTAGCAGTGGGTTCCGCGGTTGGACCTATCGGGACGTTGGGTGTGAGCGCGGGAGAAGAAAACTCCGGGATCGCGGCGGGCAAAACGATGTTCGGGTTTTCGGTGATCAGATCGGGTGAGATCATCCCAATCACCGTTACTGTCTGCCCGGCGCGTAGCAGCCCGGCCACACCGCTGGCTAAATCGACGTGAATGGCCATGGCAATATGTCCTTCCGGCAGTTCAGCGGGTAGCCCGGCGCCGGCAATCTCTCCCAGCACCGACTGTATGATCAGATCACCAGGGGCGCGGCCAACTGCTACCATTTTCCCATCTGCCTCTTCCACTTTGGTCAGCGCATCGGCGGGTTTCCCGCCAGCAGGAATAGTACGCAGCTCGACCAGGTCTTTGGTCAGCAGCGTGCCAGGAGCAATCGGAACGCGCGCGACGACTACCTGAACGGGGCGCACAACGCCGTTCAACAGGGCGATGACCAGCACCCCGATAATGACGGCCAGCACAATGGCGGTAAAGGGAGAGCGTTTCTTGGTTTGCATGTGTTTTCCTTGTTAGTAGATTGGTTTGGACAAACGATTATCAGGAGCGCAGGACTTCTTCGACGCTGGGTCGCAGGGAGACCCTACCCAGTTCCTGAACGATTTCTTGTTCGGAGGGCTCGTCGCATTCGACCATCATCGGACGGATCAGCACCGGCTCTAGCTCATGCACATCCGCACTGTAGCCCAGCTTGGCAATCGCGTACGTCCTGGGAACGCGCGCCAGGTAGCGCTTGTACTCGGTATTCACCAGCCCCTTTTCCGAACGTCCCAGATGTGGCAGGATCATGTCGCGGTCCTTGGCGTCTTTGGTCTGGAAGACAAACAGATTGGCGCAGGAAGAAAGGATCCCGGCCGGCAGTTCGCTGACCGTCTGGGCCATCAGGTGCAGGTAGACGCCGTACTTACGCCCATCCCGCCACATGGTCTGGAAGATGTGGCTGACCGGGTTGCCGCCTTCACCTGCATTTTGATCGGACGCTGCTCCGCCCGAAACGCCGGTCAGCACCTTGTTGGCCTCCTCGAAGAAGATTTGCATCTTGGGAAAAGCCCGGCTGCCATCCAGCGCTTCGCGCCGGCGTGCGACCGCATCGAAATACAGGATACTGGAGAGCAGTGAAAGCAGAGCCGCCTTCGGGTACTCGTCCATTTCGGCGCCACCTTCAATTACGGTGATGCCCCAGCGGTCCTCTGGATTTCCCAATAACCCCAGGTCTTCGACTGGTTCTGCGCTGCGCCCCGGTCCATACTGGCGCGCCATTGTTTCTTCGGCGAACTGCTCCAACCGCAGCAGCACGCCTTCCAGACTGGTGCGGGAAGCCTGATCGCGCTCGAACTCCTTCTGATAGGACCGCAAGCGCTCCACCCAATTCAAGACACTGAGAGTTGAACTGCGATACACGGCTAGCGCCTGCAGGTCTTGCGGTTCCAACCGTTCCAGTGCTACGCCGACAATCACATCATCGATAGGCAGGGAGCTGGCACTGCGCACCTGTTGGACAACCTCGACCTCATAGCGGTCCAGCAGGCTGCCCATCTCTCCACGCTGCACTTTGGGGTCGCTGGTCAGTACCCCCGCCTGAGTGTAAATCTCGGTCAACGCCCGACGCATAAAGCCCAGCTGGCGCGGACCCATCCGCCCGGCATTGGCAAACAACTCCGCGATCATGCTGCGGTAGCGGGCCGGGTCGATGCGACGCGGCACCTGCAAAATGTTCCAGCGCAGCGGCCGTGGCGAGTTAGGGTTCAACTGGCGGATGTCGATATGCTCTTCGCTACGGCCCGGTTCCCGGTACATCAGCCCCGGCCAGCGCAGCGCCTTGCGCCAGCCCTGCCCAAAGTCAAGGACGATGGTGCGATAGTGCCAGTAGCGCGTGGTTTCGTAAGCCAGCCGCTCGGCCGCAATCGATTTACCAAACCCGGTATCGCCTACAAAGGCGGTGTGGAAGTGGCGCGGCTGCTCCAGGCGCAGAAAGACATCCGTCAACTGCCCGGTTTCGGTTGACCACTGCCGGCCCAGGGTCAGGTCGCCAGCCATCTCCGGGTAAAAGGCAAACGGCGGCGTTTCTTCCTGGATGGTCAGCGCCGAACCTTGTTCAAAGGTGCCTGGGGCAGTATAGGCGGCCAGTTGCAGCATGGTCAGCAAGGTCGAATCGGCATAGCCGCTCATCGCTTCGGGGATCGTCTCGACCCGGGTGGAAGGGGTAAAGGCACGCGCATGCAGGCTGATATAAGCCTGCTCTTCCTCGCTCAGGCTGCGGGTCTGCACTCCAGTGACCACATCCTCTGTCCCGTGGAAAGCTTCCGGGATCAAGCCCATCAATGCCTGCGCGCCCTGCTCGCTACGCGCCAAAGCGTAGACATCGGTATAAAATGCACCCTCCCGGCTGGCAATATCCAACAGCTTGCGCTGCGTGCGCATGATCTCGGTCAGGAGGATATTTGGATCGTCCTGCCACTGATAGCTGTTCGAGAGCGAGAACGAAGGTGCGACACCCACGCTCATCCCAGCGCTGAAGCCGCGCCCGATCACCTGGCCAAGCCCGGTTCCCTGGGTTTGAGAGGTTGCGGTGCTGGCCGAATCGGCATGGCTTTTCGTGGTCGAGGTACTGGTGGTATTGGCAACTGAATCAGTTTCGGACCCCGAGGTGGTCCAGGCTTCGGATTGGCTGGTCGAGTGGCTTTGCGAGCCTGTAGTGGACTGGCTTTGGGTGGTTCCCTGGGAAACCGTGTCGGACTGACTGGAAGTGATCGAATGCATGGTCGAATCTGCCGATCCACTGCTTGATGTCATCCCATCCGAAGATCCCCAGCTGGCACTCCCACCCACATTGGCCGACAGGCCTACCCCCGCTGGTGCGATGCTGCCACCCACGCCGCCGTTCACGCCGTAGCCGGAACTATCCGCATGGGTATAAGCCGTGCCGGAGGATTCGGTGTGCGAAGTGCCATCCGTTACCGCCGCCCCTTCTGTATGCGCGCTGCCGTGGCTGACCGCCGTACCCTGCGTAGCCGAAGTTCCAGCGGTATCGGTTTCCGTGACCCCTACCGTATGCGCCCAGCCGCTCGTGCTGGCATGGCCTACCG
>JBBRWF010000321.1:0-5680 GCA_038249405.1 Anaerolineales bacterium | reverse complement strand
TTCCAAACCGGCTGCCCGCGCTGCGCAATGGCGCGGAAGAACTTACGCACAGGTACAAACCGCTTTTGAAGCCAGGCACTGAAACCGTGGATCATGTCCTGGATGGAACCCAGCGGGCAAATCCAGCCGCAGAAGGCTGAGCGCAGCAGCAGGGCAGTGACCAGCACAGCGGCGGCCACGATCAGGTTGGATAAGTGGGTATGCGGCACATACGTCCCGGCGCTGGTGATGTACTTGTAAAATGTCTCCAGCCCGCCGAAGGGGCAAAAGGCTTCGGGCGAAGCGGTCAGGTTGGCTGCGCTTTCACCCGCGGCAACATGCACGACCGTCACGTACAGAATAAATGCGGCGAAGGCAAGTTGTACGGCCCAGCGAAAACCCTGATGGGTGAGCAGGGCTTTGAACCCTTTGATGCGAGGCTTTATTTTGGTGGGGGTGGATTGGGCTGTCATTAACATTCTCCTTGAGTTTGATATCCTTATCATAGCCCGCGATTGTCAATGGCAGACAAAGAATGTGTAAAGATTTCGTGAAGATGTAATTATTGTTTGTACAATTCATGCCCAATCAAAAACACGGTCTGGAATAGAACGATTACGAAAGGTTAACTTTCGGTCGATTGAAAGCACTCATGGATGGTAGTATGATTATTCTCAAGGCACCCTTATGACCATCACCTTTATCATCCTTGTGATCGCTATCCTGCTATTTCTCAGTGACCGTCTGCGCCCCGATTTGATTGCGCTGCTGGTCATGCTGGCGCTTGGCCTAAGTGGTATCCTGACATCCCAGGAAACTTTTTCCGGCTTCAGCCGCTCGGCTGTGATAGCCATCATCGCCATTTTCATCCTGGCCGAGGGGTTGCGCCGCACCGGGCTGACCGAAAAACTGGGCGAAGCGCTGATTCGCCTGGGTGGAAAAAGTGAAAGCCGGCTTGTTTTTACGGTGACGTTTGCTGGGGCGGTGCTCTCATTGTTCATGAATAACATTGCTGCGGCCTCAGTCTTGATGCCTGCCATTTCGGGCGCAGCCCGAAAAACCGGCATTTCAGCCTCGCGTCTGCTCATGCCGCTGGCTTTCGGCACGATTTTAGGCGGCATGGCCACCCTGCTAACGACCACCAATATCCTGGTCAGTGGAATATTGCGTCAGGATGGCTTGGCAGGCTTTGGCTTGCTGGATTTTGCCCCCGTTGGCATTCCCATCGTCATCCTTGGCACGTTGTACATGGCCCTGATTGGCTGGCGCCTGCTGCCAGCACAGTCCCATCCGGGACTGGCTCCGATCCCGACAGATGAAAGCGATCTTGAGGGTGTCTACCATCTTGGTGAGCGCCTGATTCGCGGGCGGGTTTTTCCTGGTTCCCCGCTGGTCGGGCAGACAGTCCGGAAGAGTGGGCTGCGGGAGACCTACATACTTAACCTGGTAGCCCTCCAGCGCGGTGGGCGGCTGAATGAGTTAATCGTGCCAGATATGGAGCTCAAAACCGGGGATATCCTGCACCTGATCGGGCGCCTTGACCTGATCTCCATTCCTGAACTTGAAAAGCTGCTCGAACTCATTTCCCTGCCGGTCAGCAATCTCCCGCCGCTGGCACTTGTTGAGGTAGTCCTGACGCCGCGTTCGCCGCTTTTGGGACAGACTTTGCGCGATACCCATTTTCGCGAGAAATACGGTCTGAATGCTCTGGCCATCTGGCGCGCTGGAAGACCCTACCGCACTGGCCACGGTGAAATGCCGCTCCAGTTTGGCGATGCGCTGCTGCTCCAGGGTCCACAAGAAAAAATTCCACTCCTGCAAACAGAGCCGGACCTGTTGATCCTGGCAAAACGAACAATCCCGGTCAATAAAGTGAAGGCGCTGCTGTCCACGCTGATTATGTTGGCGACTCTGGTGGTTGCAGCAATCAGCCCGTATCCGACAGGGGAAGTCATGCTGGCAGGCGCGCTGGTAATGGTATTGTTGCGCGTGTTGGATATGGATCAGGCCTATCGCGCGGTGGAGTGGAAAAGTGTTTTCCTGGTAGCGGGTATGCTGCCGTTGGGCACTGCGCTAGCCAAAACCGGCGCTGCCAGCTTGTTTAGCGACACCTTGATGAGCATGCTTGGTCACAGCGGGGTTATGGTTTTGCTGGCCGGGTTGGTGGGCTTGACCATCTTGTTCACCCAGGTGATGAATGGCGCGGCAGTCGCGGCAATCATGGCGCCGATTGCCATCCAGGTTGCGCAATCTTCTGGGATCGACCCGCGCGCGCTGGCAATGGCCGTGGCATTGGCAACTTCGGTGGCCTTCATCACTCCGCTTGGGCATCCTGTAAATGTGCTGGTGATGGGGCCGGGCGGCTACAAGTTCCGCGATTATGCCAAGGTTGGGCTTCTGCTTACCTTGATCATCTCTGCAGTAATCTTACTTTTTTTGCCAAAATTCTGGCCGCTGATGTAGTAAATGAAGCTCACCCAGTAATGTGTTTATTTCAATTTGTGTAATACAGAATTTGCTGATAAAAAACGGCGCACCCACTAGAGGTGCGCCGTTCGGTTTGGTATTATTCCCAGTTTTACGGTTTTCCAGCACCTTTACCATTCCCGGTTCCATTGCCGGCCCAGGTCGGGCGCCCGCTTCCGTTGCCAGTTCCTCCGCTGAGGATGGTCTGGTAACCATCTGCTGTGAGATACTGAGGAGCGTAGGTTTCACCCGTCTGAGTGCTCAGCACGCGGGAAAAAGCATTCAGGTGGTTGTACGAGCCGTTCATCAGACTGGTATAGACTTGCTGAATATCAGCGTTATCGGTCTGGGCCAAACGAGTTTGCAGGTCGAGGATATCGATCTCCTCAATCGCGCCGCCGACCTTGAGCGCATCGCCAATTGACAGATTGCCCTGCGCCACAAGCTGGTTGTAAAGAGCCTGCAATTTGGCATCCGTGAATACACCGGGTGTCTGCACCGGATCAGTCAGGTTGTAGCGGGTTAGGAGCAGGGCGATTTCATCCATGTGGGTTTGTTCACTGCTGGCAATGTTCTGGAAAGTTTGGATATTCCAGGTGGTGTAAAGGGCATTATAAACGTCGCGGGCCAGTTTCTCCTCCTCGCGCATGAAGAGCAACGCGGCGGATTCATTAGCGCTCAGATCGGATGCGGGGATGGCTAACACGCTGGTACCTGTGCCGTTTCCATTTCCATTGCCGGTCACGCCAACTCCGGTCTGACTATTGCCACCATTCGCGATAGCAGTACCGGTCACACCAACCCCAGACTGACCATTACCGCCGTTTCCTGGGCCGCCATTTCTCTGACCATTCCCAATAGCCGGTGCTGCCACACCAGGCGCTGCGTTTACTCCAATGACATTATAAGCAGCGGTTCCAAGTGCCACGACCAGAATGGCCGCGAAAATCCCGATCAAAATGTTCTTGAACATATTTCTCTCCTTCCCGGACCAGGCCGGGGTTGTTGTGATATTTGTTGCTTTTTTGAAGTCGCTTGTTCGCAACCTTGAGCTTATTCTAGCAAGCCAATATAAAGAGAGATTAAACTTATGAACAAGGTTGTGTAATTTTTTGGCACGCTATATACCAATTCTTCGAATACACAATGCTGGAATATCCAAGCCAAAAACAAGATCCACATCATCGTTTAAGTACTGTCTACACCACTGGCGGTCTTGCCAGGAAATACTCATGGAACAGATTGGCTCGTTTGTAATTCTCACCAATGCATAAAGGCCGAAATACACAAACTCACGACATCCAAAATCTTCCAGACCTGCCACATTTTATTGAAATTTTCACGACAAAAGTCGTACACAGAAAAACGGTCAACCTGTAAACTAAAACAGGCTGACCGTTTTTCTGTGACTTGCATGGCCTGACAAATGCACCCACCTTAGACGAAATTCTGCGACAAACAATTCTGGCTTGTTACACTGCCGATAGCCGGGTTGAATTCTCAAATTTACGCATGGGGTATCCACCGGGTTTGTCCATTTGGCGGGTGTTGTGACTTCTGAGAATTTTGGTTGGATGCGATTGGTATTGCCAAAAATGTTCCCGGAGTACGCGGGGTGACCTACCGCATCAAAATACCTGGCGCACCCAGCCCGGCGAGGATAATCAATCTAGATTTGCAAGATAATAGAGGAAACGCTCATGAATAAAATTCTCAATAAATGGTTTTGCCTGATTTATCGCTGGATTGCGGTGCCAACAACGCTACTAATTCCAATCGCAGTCATTATCATATTGGTCGGGAACCCGGCGGCAGTTGCGTTTTGGGAAAAATGGGACAATTTGCCATCCTTTTTTTTGCTTTTCATGGCAAGCTCGGGCTCCTATTTATTTCTACTTCCCTATATTATCAAACAACAACGCAAACAGAAAAGCGTTGCAGTCCAAAATATTATTCACAACAAGTAATCACCACCCAACGGCGGCAGTGCTGGGGAACACCCGTGGACTATACGCGCCCCCGCTCGAGTAATTTCTGTGGATCAAAGATAATGATTTGGGTGCGTTCGATGTGCAGAATACCCTCTGTTTCTAGGGCATTCAGGGTGCGGCTTAGTACATCGCGAACTGTCCCAAGGCGGGTGGCCATTTCATTAAGGGTGGTCCAGGCCCGGCGCGGTACTATCAGTTGACCATCCTTTAACTCGGCATGCGCCAAGAGGCTATGCGCGACCCGCGCCTGCACATTGCGCAGACCCAGGTCTTCCACGAGTTGGACGTAATACAGCACCCGCTCACCCAGGTGGCGAATGACAGCCATTGACAGCGCAGGATAGCGTTGAACAAATTCTATCAATGACGAGCCTTCAATTGCCCATGCATGAGTGCTTTCGAGCGCTATCACTGTTACCGGATAGGCGCTGCCAGTAAAAACGGCCTCATCCCCAAATAATTCGCCGCCACGCAGCAGCATCGCCGCCTGCTCACGCCCGTCTGCCGCAGTACGCACAGCTTTCACCCAACCTTTTTCCAAAATATATACTTTCTCGCCAGGTTCGCCTTCGAGGCAAATCACCTGCCCCGCATCAAAATGGCACGGGACCATACGCCGCATCAAAGAGTCAAGGACATCCTCCGGCAGGTCCGCAAAGTGTCGTACGGAAGCCAGGGTGTGTCGAACGCGGATCGCATCAGAAACAGGGGTGGGTTGGTGGAAATGAGTGGGCATCGTCTATTTGTCGCGCAAAGCTTTCCTGCTCGCAGGGTAGGGCGGGAAACGGAAGAATAGAAAGGAATCTCTTTTCGGTAGTGACACCAGTATTCTACCCCAAATCGCCCTGCAAGCTCTTTTGTCTCATGACAGTAAATATAAGTGAGCAATTTGTAGGTCGAAAATCCGGGCTAATACGACAAAAGTCGCACCAAAGAGATAAGCGTGGTCGTATGCTTGCAACCAATGGAGCGTTGGCGGCAAAAGCCGTGACAGTGGAGTGGGCAGCGCACATTCATGGCGTGCCGTTGATGAATTTCTTGAAATCCTGCGCCGGGCAAACCATCCCTACGGTGCGCAGGCCAGACAGCCCAGGCATTATTAGTACTCAGTAACTAGCGGAGAAGAAAATGTTAAAAATAAAAACAAAAGTTTGGTCGTGGACAGGCAGCGTGATTCCCCTTTCGCTTCTACTGTTCTTCTTTACAGTTCCGCACACCCTGGAAGATTTTTCACTGGGTGAACC
>JBBRWF010000320.1:0-5694 GCA_038249405.1 Anaerolineales bacterium | reverse complement strand
GTGATGACCCGGTCGATATCGATGCCCAACATTTTGGCTGCATCACGGTTTTGTGCAACTGCACGCATGGCCTTGCCCATTTTGGTGTTTTGCACAAAGAGACGCAAGCTGATCATCATAATGCCTGCCAGTACAAAAACCAGTGCGTCTTTAATGGTCAAACGCAGGGCAACTCCTGAATTTGCAAGCAAATTCACATCCTGTCCATACGCTGCCATGATCTTTCCTAACATATCTGGAAATACTTTTTGTGAAGCTCCACCGGTTGTTCCAAATGACGGCACAAGCCAGGATTGCCCGGCCCAGATCAAGCCGATATTTTCTAGAATGAAGGATACGCCGATGGCTGAAATAAGAGCGGCCAGACGTGAAGAATTGCGCAATCGTCTGTAAGCCACACGCTCAACGGTGGCATTCAAACCTGCACTTACTGCGATAGATACTATTAATGCAAAAACAAGGCCAATGATGATTCTTACCGGGTCAGTGGCTTGCAGGGTACCTGTTAAGGAAAGCACAGTCAGTGATGTAAAAACGCCAATCATATATACATCGCCGTGCGCAAAGTTAACAAGTTCGATGATGCCGTAAACCATAGTGTAACCCAGGGCAATGATGGAAATGATCGCGCCGTTTGCCAGGCCAATGATCAGAAATTGTACCAATTGCAGCGGATTTGCCTTGACGGCTGCGTAAATGTTGGGAATGTCAAACCCGGCGATTGGACCGATCAATAAAACGATGTAAATAACGAGCACAGTAATAACAATGCGTCTCAGATTGAGTTTCGAAAACTTGCCCATGTTCCTCCGGGAGGATAACTGCGCGTCTGCGGTCGGAAATAAGGGGAAAAGGGGGGCGGCATTTTATGCCGTCCCCCTTTGGTAGTTCTTTAGAGCTTACTTGAATGTGCCCACAGCAGCATAAGCACCCTTCTGCACTTGATAGAAGGTCATATCGGTCAGGCTGGTATCGCCATTGGCATCGAACGACCAGGTGCCCAGTACGCCATCGAAGTTCTTGATCGCGAATACGGCTTTGTTGATGGTCGCGCGGTCGGTCGGGTCGCCACCGGCGGCGCACACATCTTCAATTGCCTTGAGGATCACATTCATTGTTTCGTAACCATAAACAGCATACGGTTCTGTCAGCTTGCCGTATTTGGCTTCGTAATCCTTGACGAACTGCTGACCAGAGGCGGGCAGCTTGTCAAGCGGAACACCAGCAACAGAGGCGTAAGCGCCTTCGGCAACATCCGCACCAGCGCCATCGATGAAGGCCTGGGTCTGAATGCCATCTGGGCCTACAAACTTGACCTTGGTGTTATCGCCCATGATCGCAACTTTATCTTTAAGCAGCTGGGAAGCGTTGTTATCAACCACCATGCCGACGTAGATCGCTTCAGGAGCGCTACCGCTATTGCTGGTGGAGATCTTGGTCATCAGGGCTTTGTAATCTGCAGCCTTGGGGTCGATACCTTCGTGACCAACAACGGTCAGGCCAATTTCTTTAGCAGTGGCTTCAAACACATCCGCCACGCCCTTACCATACAGTTCTTGATCGTCCAGAATGTATACGGTTGTGGCGCCGAGGGATTTGACGAAGTTGGCGGCAACCTTGCCCTGAATATCATCCGCAGCAACTACACGGGTGTAGTTGCGAACCTTGGAAGGATAGTAGGAATCAGTTACGCCAGGCAGGTCTTTGTCAGCCTTGGTCAAACCGGGGTTGGTGTTGGCGGGAGAAATCATAACCAACGGGCCAGCCTGATTCAAAATCGGGATCGACAGCTTGGCGGCGCCGGAGTTGAAGGTGCCGAGGTAAGCAATAATCGATTTATCGGCAGCGGCTTTGTTAGCGTTTTCAGTTTCGACCGCGGGGTCCCATTTACCGAGAGCGGCAGAAGCATCATCCCACGCTTCATAGGCGAGTTTATATTTACCACCGCAGGCTACGCCCTTGGCCTGATCGACACGCAGTTGACCAGCGTTGACGATGGTCTGTGTCTGGGTCAGTGAAGAACCGGTCATCGGCTCGCTGCCGACGATCTTAAGGGTTTTCACCTCGGCAGCCGGCGCAGCGGCAGTGCCGCAAGCGGCCAATAACATACTGGCGACGATCAACAGTGATGCAACAGCAAACAAACGTTTAGTCATCTTCTTCCTCCTTAAGGAATTGTGGAACAGGGTTGAATATTCGTCGTGCAGGTCGTTCAAAGAACCTGCCGAAACCTGCATAGCTGATAATTGATTCAGCTCGACTTAAACAAAAATATTACAGGTTTTTGCTAAAAAGGTCAATAGCACAAATCACCTTTTCTGAAATCTCTTATGAAACTGATGCTGAATAAGCGCATATATAAGTTATTCTAATACTTGGAGAGGTAGGTTGGAAGGAAATTTGATATTTTCTTTGCAGAATTGCCCCTTCGGATATTCATAATGAGCAGGTGCTTGAATATAATTATTGTTTATGGCAACCTTGCCAATTAACTTATTTGTAAAAAAAAGGTCCCAGGAATCTATCAAATGATCAACTGATAAATTCCTGGGACGAAAGGTTTATGTAAGTTTGGTTTTTTGTTGACTAAATAATACTTTTTCCCGACTGCGTAAATCCGTGGTGCGAGTTTTCATTGCCAGGTCTGCAGCAAGGTTATACATCAGCCGGAATCCCAACTGGGGGTAGGTCTCGCACAGCATGATAAGCTTATCACGTGGGATTACCAGTAAACGTGTTTCTTTTCCTTTGGTTCTGGCAGTGGCAGAGCGTAATCCCTCATCTACCAGAGCTACTTCACCAAATGATTGTCCTCGGCGCAGGGTGGCAACACTTACTTTTTCTACCTTTTCTTTGGAACTCACAATGCCCGGGTTGATCAGAATTTCAACTTCTCCCTGAGCGATAATATAGAGTTCCTTACTGCTGCTGTTTTCTTCAAAAATGGTTTCGCCAGCCGAATAAGTTTTTTCCTGGCAAAGGTTGGCAACCAGTTCCAGCTGTGTTTGAGTTAGCTGATAAAAAACATCGGCTTGCTTTAGAAAAGTGATAATGTCGCTCATCATGATCCTCAAAACATGGTTGATTATTTGCAGGAATAAATAAAAAAGGGACAACTAATATAGGTAGTTGTCCGTTAAAGTCTTAAGGATAGCTATTCGCCAACCAAATCATCGGATTTACTTGCACACCATTTACCCAAATTTCCCAGTGCAAGTGAGCTCCGGTTACTCGGCCTGTTCCGCCCACCAGTCCGATGATATCGCCCTTTTTGACAGCCTGACCAACCTGGACTTTGATTTCTGATTGATGCCAGATGCCGCTATAGATTCCCCAACCATGGTCAATGATTGTTGCGTTTCCTCGTACTGTCAATGGGCCTGCAAAAACAACAACACCATCCGCAGGGGCTTTTATGGGCAAGCCAACGCCTCCACAAAAGTCCAACCCGCTATGAAAGGAATAGATTTCTTGCTGTGTGCCAGAACCAATATAGGTGCGCCGGTTGCCGTAGCGTGATGTAAAACAATCATTAAAATATGATGGGGATTGAAACATTCCATTCCAATAGCGTTTTTCGGTTGCAGGTAAGGTTAAATTGGTGAGTTGATCTGTTTCAGGAATGGTAACCGCCGGGTCAATCGTTTCTGGTTCCACTAATAAAAGCGGGTCGTTGGGATAGTACCCGGATTGGATCACCACCATCTGTTCGTAACTTTGCTTGCTGCCATCGGGCAGGGTGGCTTCCAGGCGTAGGGGATATGGACCTGGTTCCAGCATGGCGTGCACGCCCTGAAGGGCGGCAAAGCTGCCATCTTCATTCTGGAAGAAATGCAAAGGCTTATCCACAAGTTTGCCCCCCAGGGTTACTCCAGCCTGGGTTTGCACTATAATTTCGCTGGTTCCTCCCTGAGTCATCGGCAGCGGAGTTACCCTTACTTTTGTAAAAGCGGAGGGCATTCCGCTGGGTTCAGGCGCAGCGCTATTATTGTTGGCGCTGTAAAGTACATCTCCGGGCATGGCGGACCAAGTTCCTGATAATCCATTGGTTTGGGCAATCGTCCAGGGGTCGCTGTTTTCCAGGATGGCAGATTCGAGCAAGCTTTGACCTTTTTCAACGACAACGCGACCAGAGAGTGGTTTGATGTTTTCTTTTTGAGGTAACACAAGCCCAATACCAGCGTATAGCTCGGAAGGGCTGGTGATGTGATTTAGTTTTTGCAAAAAACTTACTGTTACCTGGTTGCGACGGCTCAAACTGCGAAGGGTATCACCATAACCGATCGTTTCGGTAACTAATACTCCGCTGATTCCTTCCAACCCGGGAATGATGATTTTCTCTCCGATTGAAATGTTATTGGGGTCAGTGATGTTGTTGGCAGCCATCAGCTCGTCAATCGATATACCAAAGCGACTGGCGATGGTTGAAAGATAATCCCCTGTCTGCACAATATAAACGGGGCCAGAGGTGGGGGTGGATGCCTGTGCTTTTGCCGTGTAATTCGGTGTAAGCAGGGTAATTAACAGGAAAATAGTAAAGAAGAGTTTATTCATTGTCGAATGATATTCTGTCACCGGGTCTAAAGGCACCATGGCGATTTGGGTGGAATTCCAACACGTAGCGGGCTGGTCTGGACGGGGCATAATAGGGTCGCCAGGCTTTTGCCAGAACGTTATCCACAACTTCATTTTTGGAGTTGACCCAGGTAACTGCCAGATCTGTCCACACAAAAAACATGTGAATGGATGTATCCAGCCGGCTGTCGCGCGCTTCGACCAGCACCAGGCCCTCATCCGGGTTCAGGTTGGCACGGAAAGTGAATCCGCGCAGGCGCGAAAAAAAAGATTGACACCATTGTGCTTTGACAGGTGGAACCGTTGTGCGAGTAAGGTTTCGGACGTAGATGATTTTTTTAGGCATTTGAAAAAAAAGAGAGGCGACTTGCGCCGCCCCTTGTTTTCCTTGTTTAGACTATTTCGTGTTGCGCCAGTACTTTTTCCACGCTCTTAAGTAATTCCGAAGGGCTGAAAGGCTTGGTGATGTAATCATCAACTTTGGCGATATGTAATCCAAGCACCTTGTCGATGTTTTGGGCTTTGGCAGTCACAACAATGACAGGGATGTTTTTAGTATCATTGTCGGCCTTCATTTGCTGGTATACTTCCCAACCGTCCATATGTGGCATCATCAAGTCGAGCAGCACTAAGTCTGGCTTTATTTCGCGTACTTTGCGTAAGCCGTCTTCGCCCCCAGTTGCTCCGCTAACATCAAAGCCATTGCGCTCAAAGATAAGACGAAACAGACTGATCATATCTGCATCATCTTCGATGCATAAAATATGTTTGGTTTTATGGGACATGATGATAAGTCCTGAATAATAATTATTGAATGATAGTTAGTTTACCACAAGTGATGGAACAAACCTTATTATGAAAATTACCACCTGGAATGTAAATGGTATTCGGGCTGCGTTGGGAAAAGGATTGAAGGACTGGGTCATTTCTGAGTCGCCCGATGTGTTTTGTGTGCAAGAAACCAAGGCTTCACATCATCAGTTGACCGATGAAAACAAAAACTTTCCGGGATACGAGATTATCTGGAATTCTGCCCAAAGGCCAGGCTACAGTGGTGTCGCCACTTTTTGTAAAACGCCACCGCTTGAAATAGAACTTGGCCTGGGAGAAGAACGCTTT
>JBBRWF010000319.1:0-5695 GCA_038249405.1 Anaerolineales bacterium | reverse complement strand
CCCATCGGAATTATCAAACGTGATTGTCACATCTGCAAAACCCGAACGCGGGCGATGTTCGGAGCCCGAGAATATCATATCTTCGGTTTTTTTTGCGCGCAGCAGAATATGAGACTGTTCGCCCAATACCCAGCGCAGAGAATCAGCAAAATTGGATTTTCCCGAGCCATTCGGTCCCACAATGGCTGTGATGCCTTCAGCAAATTCAAAATGCGTGCGAGATGCAAAAGTTTTATAGCCGTGAAGCGCAAGAGATTTTAAACGTAAAGGCATGGTATGTTAGATTCTTTCTTGAAAATATTTAGATCAAAGCCCGCCAACAGTTGGCACATTAACTGATTCTTCAGAATTATCTATTTTTTAGGTTTTCAGATTCATCCAGTTCATTATCCAGCTGTTCTACATATTCCAGCGCCTGCTGCGCGGCGACTTGTTGAGCGGTTTGCTTGGATGTCCCGCTGCCTTTGCCCAGGCATTTATCCTGAACATGGACCTCGATCTCAAAAATCTTGGCATGCTCAGGTCCATCCGCCTGGGCAGTGATATATTTTGGAATACCCCAGCCCCTGGACTGGGTAAGTTCCTGCAATCTCGATTTTGGATCGATGGTGTTCATCTGTGTATGAATAATTTCAGCCATCGGTTCCAATAGCGGCATCACAAATTCTTTAGCCGCCTCCAGACCCCGAGATTGGTAAATCGCACCTACAAGCGCCTCAAAGGTGGCGCACAACAAAACATCCCGATCGCGGCCCCCACCCTGCAATTCGCCACGCCCCAAGCGCATGGCCTGTCCCAAGTTTAACTGCCTGGAGAATTCGGCCAAAGTTTCTGTGCGCACGAGCGCTGAGCGCATACGGGTCATTTCACCTTCGGCCATTTCGAGAAAGTGATTGTAAACCCAGGAACCAACCACAAAATCAAGAACGGCATCCCCCAAAAACTCGAGCCGTTCATTATCTGTCACAACATCCTGGTGTTCATTTACATAAGAACGGTGAGTCAGGGCGCGCGTCAAAAGCCGCAGATCATCTCCAAAGGGCAATTTCAAGCGCTCAGCCAACTGTGCGGGTGTTTCAGAACCACCCCGTTCGGTCATGGGTTCATTATAGTTCAAGGGAGCCTCTCAGAACTAAGAGAGCGCCAACCCCTCACCACGCAGTGAGATCGCTGGAGATCGCTCAGTTCAATATAAATTTGTTTGTAGATTTTACACGGGTTTGTAAGTTTTGCGGCTTAAATTATGAAAATCAATTCACACAAACTTGCTCTTGTTTTGAAGTTTAAAAACCTGTATAGTGAGTAAGCTTTTCAACAGGGCACAACTTTGAAGGAAACATGGAAAATGAGCCAGACACCAACAAAAAAATAATCGAACAATTTTATTCCAGCTTTGCCAGACGTGATTATGCAGGTATGCACGCTTGCTACAGTGTGGATGTGGCATTTTCTGACCCCGTATTCAAGCTTAATGGCAAGGCGCCAAAGGCCATGTGGCACATGCTGTGTGAATCTGGCAAGGACCTCACCATCACATTTAATAATATTGAAACCCGGGGTTCAACTGGTAAGGCCCACTGGGAAGCCACTTACACATTCAGCGCAACTGGTAGAAAAGTCATCAACATTATTGATGCAGAATTTCAATTTTCAGAAGGAAAGATCATCCAACACCTGGATCGGTTTAATTTCTGGCGTTGGGCTCATCAGGCCCTGGGCACCACAGGCACCATGCTGGCCTGGGCACCCTTTGTTCAAAAAAGAGTGCAAGCCACAGCAAATAAAAACCTGGGAAAATTCATTTCCAGGCATCCTGAATACCAGGATGATTAAAAAATTGCTCTGGGATGCTAACCCGGAGCAATTTGCAAATTATTTGCTTTTAAGCCGCTTGCATAGCAGCGGGGTTGACCTTTTTTTCTGGCCACAACCCCCGGTAAGCCAGGAATTGGATGGCAACATACATTATGGTTTTTGGGATCATTAGCATACCAAACACCGGGATGTCACGCGCAAACAAAATAACCGGCGTATAGAATAAAAAGGAAAAGAAAATACAATACGCCATCCAACGAAATAAACGATCCTTATTCGGGATAGAATCACGCAGGTATAGGTAAAGTACGCCAACCCCTAGAATGACCAGGAATAAATTGCGGAACGGTCCCCAGAAGATTGGCGGCACACTGTTCCCCCAATCGTTTTGCGGAAAGGCCATCACAATCAAGCGCACAGGCACACTCGCCAGCAGCAAGTATTCAAACGGGCCAAACTTGCGGTTATATCGCAAGCGCCAGATGTAAAGCATAACAACGTAAAAAAATGTTACCGTAATGGCGGTTGCCAGCGCACCCAACCCCACCAATAGGCTATTTTTCTCTAAACCACCCAAAGCATAAGCGGCTACACGAAATCCAACATGCCCTGTATCACCAAAAGCCAGAAGAACAAATCCCCAGCGGAACATGCTGGCTATTTTACGGTTTTCACTTGAAACCGACCCCATGCGCATCGACATGGTAATGGTCATCGTCCAGACCACGATCAAATAAACAATGTTGAAGCCGATCTCCACATAGACTCGCATTAATTCTGACATATAGCCTCCGTTGGGTTATATTGCACCCTTAAGAAAAAAAGCAACCAATTGCTTCGCTAGAGTTGCATTATCCATACCGTACTCCTCCGCGCGGGCAATGTAACTTTCAATAATCCCCATAAATAAATGTGCTCTAAACCTGCCGTCACCGCTCACCTGCCCGTACTCAATCGCTGTTTGCATCATCCTGGAGATAGGAACGAAAAGCTCGGCAGCGAAGGCATCCTGAATGCGCTCAACGTTCTCGGCATGTTTTATATGCTCCAAATCGCGTACCAAATAAGAATAATCCGTCTTGAAACTATCAAACATCACGACAGCGATGCGTTCAAGCCTTTCTTGCAGGTCACCGTCCTGCTCAATTACCGCCCGAAAGCCCTTTAAGCGGCGCAGTAATACTTCCACAAACAGATTTTCCTTGTTGTGAAAGTAATAATAAAGAGTGGGCTTGGTAACCCCGCAGCGCTGACAAATCTCGTCAATTGAAACACCCAGATAGCCTTTTTGTTGAAAAAGAAGCCAGCCATCTTCGAGTATACGCACCGCGTTGGGATGTTCGTTAAAATTGATCATATACCAAACAGTACTCAGTATACTGTGTAGTATATAATCTTGCAAGCATGTGATAATTTTCATTTGAGGATATGATAAAATTGTTTACAATCAAGGAGAACCAGGTACATGGCCGTAGAATTAAATGAATCGATTCAGTTTTTGCATCAAATCGAGCTTGGTTTGGGGGCATGGGCGTGGGGCGATCGCATCGTTTGGAATTATGGAAAGGGTTATAGTGACGCAGATATTGAGGCCGGTTTTCAGATTTCGCTGGAAAACGGCATTACTTTTGTGGATACAGCCGAAGTGTACGGCAACGGCCGTTCTGAACGGTTGCTGGGCCAATTCATAAAGAACACAGAAACCCCTGTGATTGTAGCTACAAAATTCTTTCCACTCCCCTGGCGCCTTACAAAAGGCAGCGTAACACGCGCCCTGCGTGCCAGCCTGGAAAGGCTTCAACTCGACCACGTTGACCTGTATCAGATTCACATGCCTACTCCACTTGTTCCGATTGAAAGGTTTGCCGAAGGGTTGGCAGGAGCGCACCGATTGGGGTTGGCTAAAGCGGTTGGTGTCTCTAATTACGATAAAAATCAAATGCAGCGTGCCTACACGGTCCTCTCAAAATACGAGATTCCGCTGGCATCGAATCAAGTCGAATATCATTTATTAAACCGCAAAGTGGAAAAGAACGGTCTGCTTGCGCGCTGCCAGGAATTAAACATTCGCCTGATCGCATATTCTCCCCTGGCGATGGGTTTGTTGAGTGGCAAATACAACCCGGAGAACCCCCCTCCTGGCATGCGCGCCGGGAAATACGCCAGTATCTTGAAAGAAATCCAGCCTCTGATCAAGCTCCTGACAGGTATCGGTCAGGATTGGGGTGGGAAATCCGCATCACAAGTCGCGCTAAACTGGTGCATTTGCAAAGGCACCCTGCCCATCCCCGGGGCCAAAACCTCCCGGCAGGCTGAAATGAACGCCGGGGCCACCGGCTGGCGATTAACCGAGGAGCAAGTTAGCGCTCTCGATAAAGCCAGCGATCCATTCACAAAGTAAAATCACGATTAGCGCCGCGCGGCAAGTACCGGCGCTATCAGAAAGATGAATAAAATGTTCAAAAACCTACGCGAACCAGTCAATGGCTTGACACATTTAATCACTGCTATCGCTGGAATAGCAGGCCTTATTGCGCTTCTGTATATCGGGAGAGGTAGTACCGGAAAAGAGATCTCATTAGCGATTTACGGCATAAGTGTCATTTTATTGTTTGCAGCCAGCGCCACATATCACATGGTGAAAGCCAGGCCAGAAGTGCTGGAGGTTTTGCGAAAATTTGACCATTCAGCAATTTACCTGCTCATCGCTGGCTCTTATACTCCCATCTGCTACAACATGTTCACCGGTTACTGGAAATGGGGTATGCTAGCCCTGGTGTGGTCATTTGCCCTGATCGGAATCGGCGTCAAAATATTTATTATCAGGGCCCCCCGCTGGGTATCTGCCGGAGTTTATCTCGTCATGGGCTGGCTGGCGATCCTTGCACTGAACGAAATGTTAACCAGGATACCTACTGGTGCACTGATATGGTTGGGCATTGGCGGCATTATCTATACACTGGGAGCAGTGGTTTACGCCACCAAGATCTTCAACTTCGTGCCCGGCAAATTTGGCTTCCACGAAGTCTGGCACATTTTTGTCATTCTGGGGGCATTGGCTCACTTTATTGCGATCCTGGCATACATCGCGCCTGCAAGTTAAGCGCTTCAACCAAAGTTACAATCATAAAAAACCATCAGCCCCAGCATTTAACCTGCAAATGTTGGGGCTTGTTGTATAAACAGGATGCAGCATGACAAATTTTTTCAACTCCAGGTTTTTTGTACCGGTCTTTATGCTGGCAATTGGCATGGCGTTTCTGAGTTTCTCGGCCCTACAATTGTACGAACAATACCAGTTATCGAAAAACGGAGTTGAAACTCAGGGGACAGTGATCGAACTGGCTGAGCACACCAGCAACGACGGCACCACATACGCGCCTGTGGTCCAGTTTCAGACCAAGAACAACCGCCCGGTCACTTTCGTATCCAGCACATGGTCAATACCGCCAGAATATGCAGTCAATGACAGAGTGACTGTGGTTTACCTACCCGAACATCCCGAACAAGCCGAGATCAAAGGCGCAGGTACGGTTTTATTGATTATTTTCGCAGTTCTGGGCAGCCTGCTGATAATAGCCGGGGTGATTTTTATGGTTTTTACGCTGCGTGCCTCCCTGGCGGATGCATAAAATCTAGGAAAAACCCACCTTCTTGAAATCCCTCCGCGAATACTGGATGCTTTTATCCACTTATCTGAAACCACAAACCCTGCATGTCCTGGGCCTGGGAATGCTGCTCATCGGCGGGATCGGGCTGCAACTTATTAAGCCGCGCGTTCTGCGTGACTTAATTGACATGGCTCTGTTGGGTGCGGATTACAATCCTGGCGGTTGTGCATGACCGCTACTTTATCGAGCGCTTTGCCACAGAGGTATGG
>JBBRWF010000318.1:0-5699 GCA_038249405.1 Anaerolineales bacterium | reverse complement strand
GGCTATTACGGGGGCTGGATCGATAATATTTTGATGCGCTTCACTGAGGCGATGCTGAATATTCCCCAAATCCTGCTGCTGATCATCATGGCAAAATTCTTTTCGAGCAATGTACCCAATATCCAACTGTTGGGGCGTACCTACAGCGGCAGCGTGGTGGTGATCATTCTGATCATTGGCCTTACCAGCTGGCCCTACCTGGCGCGTATTGTGCGCGCAGAGTTCCTCTCGATCAAAGAGCGCGAGTTCATCCTGGCAGCGCGCGCCACCGGCACGCCCACCTGGGAAATTATCTTCAAGCATATTCTGCCAAACTGTATCGCACCCATCGTAGTGTCTGCCACTCTGGGGGTAGCCAACGCCATCTCACTAGAGGCCTACATCAGCTTTTTGGGGATGGGTGTGCGCGCGCCAACCGCGACCTGGGGCAATATGTTGGAGGGCGCTTACAACTATATCGAAACGGCTTACTGGTTATGGTTTTTCCCGGGCATTTTGATTGTATTGATTGTATTGAGCATTAACTTCCTGGGCGATGGTCTGCGCGATGCGCTTGATCCTCGCAGCCGGACGGCATAGCCATGAGCGTAAACCAGCATCTTCTCAACGTGATCGATCTAAAAACCCGCTTTTATACGCCAGAGGGCACGGTGTATGCGGTTAACGGTGTTTCGTTTAATGTAGCTCACGGCGAAACACTGGCCGTGGTTGGCGAAAGCGGCTGCGGCAAATCCGTGACGATGATGTCCATTTTGCGCCTGATCCCCACCCCGCCCGGAAAAATTGTAAGCGGACAGGTATTGTTTAACAACGAGGACCTGCTGAAATTAAGCGAAGAAAAAATGGAGCATGTGCGCGGCAAAGAGATCGCCATGATCTTCCAAGATCCGATGACCAGCCTCAACCCGGTGCTGAGTGTGGGCCGCCAGCTGACTGAAACGCTGCGCACGCACACCCACATGGATGCAGCACAGGCGCGCACGCGCGCCGCGGAATTATTACAATGGGTGGGCATCCCCCAGGCCGGGAACCGCCTGGGGGATTTTCCACACCAGTTTTCAGGAGGGATGCGGCAGCGGGTGATGATTGCCATAGCGCTGGCCTGCACCCCCGACCTGCTGATCGCAGATGAGCCCACGACCGCCCTGGATGTCACTATCCAGGCCCAGATCATTGACCTTGTCAAACATCTAAAACAAGAACTGGGCATGGCGATCATCTGGATCACCCATGATCTGGGTGTGGTGGCAGGCATGGCCGACCGGGTAATCGTGATGTATGCCGGTTTCATCGTGGAACAAGCGGATGTCTACGCCCTGTTTGATGGCGCGCTGCATCCATATACGCTGGCGCTGATGGAAGCGCTGCCACGCGCCGACCGCCGCCGGGCGCAAAAACTTAAGACCATTCGCGGTGCGCCGCCCAGCCTGTTGATGGAACCGCGCGGCTGTCCATTCGCCCCACGCTGTGAATTCGTCCACGAACGCTGCATCCAAGAAAACCCGACCCTGTTGGAACAGGCTCCCAGACATCTGGCGGCTTGCTGGGTTAATGTACTTACTGGAGAACTGCGACCATGACCGACGCGCCCCTGGTACGAGTGGAACACCTGAGCAAACACTTCCCGGTGACGCGCGGAATTCTCATCCAGCGCGTCACCGGCGCGGTTCGCGCAGTGGACGACCTGTCTTTTACAATTCAGAAAGGCGAAACGCTTGGCATGGTTGGCGAGAGCGGCTGCGGCAAAACCACCGCCGGGCGCACCCTGCTCGGGCTGTACCCCGCCACAACGGGCAAAGTAACCATCGATGGTCACTGCGTGCAGCAAGCCAAAGGCAAAGAAATGCTCACCATCCGGCGAAAAGCGCAGATGATCTTTCAGGACCCGTATGCCTCGCTCAACCCGCGCTGGACGGTGGGTTCGATCATCAGCGAGCCGCTGCGCGTGCATCATTTGCTTGCCACGGCCGCCGAACGTGCCGCGCGTGTACAGGAATTGTTGGAGATGGTAGGTTTGAACGCGCGGCATATCAACCGTTTTCCGCATGAGTTCTCGGGCGGGCAAAGACAGCGCATTGGCATCGCGCGCGCCATAGCCACCCAGCCCGCTTTCATCGTTTGCGACGAACCCATCTCGGCGCTCGATGTTTCCATCCAGGCGCAGGTGGTCAACCTGCTTGAAGAACTGCAAGACCGGCTGGGTCTTACCTATTTATTTATCGCGCACGATTTAAGCATGGTGCGCCATATATGCGACCGGGTGGCGGTCATGTACCTGGGGGTGATGGCCGAGCTGGCCACGCGAGACGACCTGTATGAAAACCCGCTGCACCCATATACGCAAGCGCTTCTCTCCGCAGTGCCGATTCCCGACCCAACCCGCGACCGCGCCCGCCAGCGTGTGATCCTTACCGGGGATGTGCCCAGTCCAATCAACCCGCCATCCGGCTGCCGGTTTCATCCACGCTGTCCGATTGCCAAACCGCATTGCGCGCAAAGCGTGCCTGCCTGGCGCGAGGTGGCGGCGAGTCACTGGGTGGCCTGCCACGAAGTAAAGTAAGCTCAATAATGGCGTGTTGCAGCCAGACAACAAAAAGGGACGACCGCAAATTGGTCGTCCCTTTTTGTTGTCTGTATAGGGCTACCCGCCGTGTACCAGGCGCGGGTCCAGCACATCACGCAGGCCGTCGCCAATCAGGTTGAAGGATAAGACCGTCACCATGATGGCAAAACCAGGGAAGAATACCAGGAATGGGGCATTGAAAACGCTGTTGCGCTCCTCGCCCAACATCAGGCCCCATTCGGGGGTTGGGAATTCCGCGCCCAAACCCAGAAAGCTCAGCGCAGCCGCGCTTAAGATTGCAGATGCGATGCCAAGCGTACCCTGCACAATCAAGGGGGTGAGCGCATTGGGCATGATGCGTGTGAATAAAACGCGAAATTCAGAGGCGCCCTGTGCCCTGGAAGCCATGACATAATCCAATTCCTTCACCGAAAGAACACTGGCTCGTACCACGCGTGCGAAAATTGGTATTTCGATAATGGCAATCGCCAACAAGGCATTGATCAGACCGGGCCCCAGCACCGCTACAATCGCAATCGCCAGCAGCAGGCTCGGGAAAGCCATCAAAACATCCAGCGTGCGCATGATCAAGTCATCGAGCCAGCCGCCAATAAAACCGGCCACCGCACCCAGCAAGCCGCCAATGATGATCGCAAAAGTAACGGTGGAGATACCGATTTGCAGGGATAGGCGGGCGCCAAAAATGATGCGCGAGAACAAGTCGCGACTGTTGCCGTCAATGCCCATTAAATGCTCGGGCTTATCCGCCGGACAGCCCAACAGGTGAATACAGGGCGCCTCGCGGCGTTTGCCCACCTTTAGCGGCACTATTGGGTCATAGGGGGCGATCTGTTCGGCAAAGACCGCGCAAATAATCAACACGGCCAACAGGAACATGCCCAACTGCGCCGAGCGGTGCTGAAACAGACGGCGCAGCATAATCACATAAGGATTATCACGCTGACGCATTGAATCCGGGGCTAAAACGGGAACTTCATTTATGCTCATGTTATTTCACCCGAACGCGCGGATCAAGATAAGCGTAAGATGCATCCACGATTAGATTTGAGAAAACAAAAATCAGGGCGATCACCACCGAAAAACCCTGTACCACCGGATAGTCGCGCCCTAAAATAGCCTCCACCATACGCGAACCCACCCCCGGCAGAGAAAAAATCGTTTCAGTCAGCACCGCGCCAGAGAGCAAACCACCGGTTTGAATGCCGATAATGGTCACAATAGGGATCAAGGCATTACGCAGCGCGTGTTTGCGGATCACCATTGAATAGCGCAAGCCTTTGGCACGCGCGGTGCGAATGTAATCCTGTCCGAGCACTTCCAGCAAAGCGGAGCGCGTCATGCGCGCAATCACAGAGAGAGAGATGGTTCCTACCGCAACAGCGGGCAAAATGAGGTGTTTGAGCGCGTCCAGCGTGAGGGCATAATTTCCTGTCAGCAGACCGTTAAGGATGGCTGAATTGGACATGAAGGCCAGTAAAAAGGCTTTAATCCCGGTGGCGTCTGTGATGCCCCAGACTTTGGTCAATGGGATGAGCGACATGCCCGCCGAAAGACGCCCGCTAGGCGGCAGCTGAAAAGGCGTGCCCTTTAGCACCAGCGCAAATAAGTATGCCAGCAGCAGCCCAAGCCAGAAAACAGGCATACTGACCCCTATATTTGCACCCAGCATGGTGAGTGTATCGACAATGCTGTTGCGGTTGAGCGCAGAAAACACGCCCAGAAGAATTCCAAAAGTGGAAGAAAAGATCATGGCCAGGATGGTCAATTCGATGGTCATCGGCAGACGTTCACCAATCACAGTGGTGATGGGGCGGCGGTCTTTGAGCGAATTGCCAAAATCGCCCTGGGCAATATTAATAACATAACGCACGAACTGCTCAGGGATGCTTTTATCCAGGCCAAAACGGGACTTAAATTCATTGCAGGATGCTTCGGTTGCGCGTTCTCCGAGCATCACATAACAAGGGTCGCCCGGAACCAGGCGCGTAATAATAAACGTAACCAGTAATATACCCACTAAAACTGGCAGCACCAGAAATAATCTTCGGACTAAAAATTGAATCATCCAGGGCTCCTGGAAATAATTAATTGAATGGGGCATGTTGCCATGCCCCATTCAATTTTAATCTTGAGTCAAATTACTGAGCGGGTTCGTTGAGTACCTTGCCGCCAAATAGGTCCTTGAAATACTGGAAGACACCAGTATTGCCCTTGCGCAGCGGGTACTTGTAATCCAGGCCAGCGCTGAAGGTGGCGACAACGTCATTGGCGTCAAAAGCTGCACCGTCGGAGAACGTTACGCCCTTTTGGAGGGTGCAGGTCCATTCAGTGGCGTCGGTATTGCCTACGCATTTTTCAGCCAGGTCAGGCACCGGGTTGGCAGTGCCCCAATCGAAGCGATACAGCTTGCTGAAGATCTGGTTGCAAGCGCGGAAGGAGCTGCCATCGGTTTCGTCGGCGCACATCAGGGAAACGGGTTCGCCATCCTGTGAGAAGACTACAGTGCCGTCGGCGCTGGTCATATAGGGGAAGTTCTCGTTGTAAGGACCAAGAACGACATTGCCAATGCCACCCTGGAAGGCCAGGTTGGTGGTGCCGTGGGCAATTACGATCATGGGGACGTGCTGGTCATACAGCGCATTGACCTGGTCGTAAAGCTTCTGGCGCTCGGCTGAATCGCTGAGAGTTGCGGCCTTTTTGATGAGGTCGACAATGTCGGGATAGGCAGTGCCGAGTTGCGGGCTAGAACCAGTCAGGAAGACATCATACCAGTTGGTTGCATCCGGAAAGTCTTCGGACCAGCCCAGGAAGTGCAGGCCAAGCTTGCCAGCGCGAGCAGCGGGCAAATAAACAGCCCAGTCTTGCATGTCAAGCTTGATCTTGACGCCGATTTCAGCCAATTGCGCCTGAACAGCCTGTGCAATCTTGGTAGGCTGGGGGAAGTACGGGCGGGTGCGCTCGGCATACGAAAGGGTATAGGTCTTGTTGAAATCAAACTTGGCATCGGTCAACATCTGCTTAGCTTTGACAGCATCGTAGGTGTTTCCAGCATAGCCTTCGGTAAAGCCGGGCTTTACTCCTGGCGGTACAAACTGGGTGGCCGGAACAGAGCCGG
>JBBRWF010000317.1:0-5719 GCA_038249405.1 Anaerolineales bacterium | reverse complement strand
CTAACTTTTAATTGCTCTATTACAAGGCGGTTTGCCTATTTGGCGGGATATATTGGTTTTGGCACAACCGGCGAAGCACCCCACATCGTGTAATGAATATTAGTTGCATGCTGGTGAAGTTCTTATTCGAAGGCCGGCCAGGTGGATTCGGAAAAATTTCCCCAGTCAGCTGCTGAATCCCACTCTGTGACAACCAGAACATGCGGGCTGCCGCAAACATTGCGGTTAGCGCGGAATTCAATCAGACCTGGCTGTTTAAGAACTGTGCGAATTGCCTTTTTAGCCCAGGCATTATATGCCTGCTGATCGACGCCCGGAACAAAATCCCAGGTCATATGCTCTTCTACCATCACTGCTTCCTTGTTTGGTATGCGCTGGTTGAATGACAACACGGCGAGTAGTTGAATATGTCAGGCTGCGGTGCTACGGAGGCTGTCATCCGCATTTGCCTTACAGGACGGGCGGCAGTTTGGGATTGATTAACATTATTTCTTTCCATTCGCTGAAAATTTTGTGAAATCATGAATTTCTGGTAAGCTCGAGTAATGAATCCAGACCTAACCTTAACAACCGAACGAATAGACGATTTTCCGCTTTTGCTATCAGTCATGCTGCGACTGGGATTGCCTGATATTTTCGATCATCACCTTGGGCGGCACGGCCTGCATCAAGGATTAAGTTGGGGCTGGATAGCCACAATTTGGCTGGCGCACATTTTGACAGAAAGCAATCATCGCAAACATCCTGTCCAGTCCTGGGTGAAGCAGGCGCAAGAAACTATTGTAAAAATAACCGGTCAGAAAGTTCACGAATTGGATTTCACAGATGACCGGTTGACACTTTTGCTGCGGAGATTGAGCAAACCATCTACCTGGCAAGCAGTTGAAGCTGAATTGGGTCGAAGCATCCTGCGCGTATACGAGTTGACCCCAAAAAACGTGCGATTGGACACGACAACTGTATCTGGTTACCATGCAGGCGGCGAAGAGAGCTTGTTCCAATACGGTTTCAGCAAAGATGATCCGACATTGCGACAGGTTAAGCTGATGGTTGCTGCGCTCGATCCGTTGGGCCTGCCAATTGTAAGTCAAGTAGTTGCTGGCAATATTGTAGATGATAAGTTGTACATCCCGGCGGTAGATCGAGTGCTGCAAATCATAGACGGGATCGGTTTGCTATTTGTTGGCGACAGTAAAATGAGTGCTTTGTCGATCTGGGCACATATTCATCGTTTGCATCATCACTATCTTTGCCGACTGGCCCAAACTGGCGACACCGCCACAGAGATGGAGACATGGGTCGAAGCCGCTAACAGCGGCGAAAAGAATCTGACCCCCGTTTTCCTTCAGAATGAAAACGGGAAGCAGAAAATGTTTGCAGAAGGATACGTTTTTGAGCGCACGCTTCAGGCGAAGTCTGATGCAATTTTAGAAGCTGGTAAAGAGCCAGAAATCATTGAGTGGACAGAGCAGGTCTTTGTTGTTCGTTCAGAAAGCTACCGAAAAAGCATGTTGGAAAATCTGGAAGGAAGATTGCAGCGTGCTGCTGATAAATTGATGGCGTTGACACCACATCCTGGACGCGGTAAACGCCAAATCCTGGAAGAGGCCGAATTAGTCAGTGCGGCAACCACCATTCTCAAAGCACATAACGTTGAAGGGTTTCTGGCGTACACCTTTGAACGCCAGGAAAAGCATCTGACCAAGTATGTTGGGCGTAGTCGTGGCACTCCTGACCGGCCCAAGCAAGAAATTGTTACCGTTCGTTACCAAATTACAGCAGTCATCCGGCAGGAAGAAACCATTGATGCACACAAAAAGACACTTGGCTGGCGTGCCTATGTCAGCAATGCTCCGGCCGAACAACTCGATTTGGAGCAAGCTGTGCTAACTTATCGGGATGAGTGGATCATTGAGCATGGTTTTCATCGCCTAAAAGGTGTTCCGCTCTCACTAAATCCACTATTCGTCAAAAATGATGATCAGGTGGTAGGTTTGACTAATCTACTGAGCATCGCCGTACGAATATTGACCTTGATCGAGTTTGTAGTCCGACAGCGACTTATTCAAAACCAGGAAAAACTGGTGGGCTTGATTGAAAATAATCCCAAGAAAGGTATCGACAATCCAACCACTGAACGCTTGCTCAAGACTTTTAATCGGATTACGCTCACGATTATCCATTTGCCTGGAGGCATTGTTCGCCATATTACGCCAATGTCGGATTTGCAAATCCGTATATTAGAGTTACTCGGTTTGTCACCGGCCATTTATACTCAATTGGCCGAAAATTCATGAAAGTCAAAACCATTTCAGCGAATGGACAGATGTGTTGGGACTATTTGGATCTTGCCACTCTACTCGTTGCGTTGTCGTAGGCCGATCTTCGCACCATCTGCATTGGTAACGTTTTGGACGATAGCGTAGATACGTCGTATGCCCGAAGACTGGCAAATAACGAATAGTGACCCACTCATCATGCCCATGAAATTTCTCGATTTTGCGCCCACACTGGCGACAATTGGTTTCTTCCTTCGTACTCTCGATCGTAATAATTAGTTCCCCCTGTTCATTAATCCCGGAGTGAATTACCCGAACGTCAGGAATATCGAGAGGAATGGTGACTTGAGCTTTTTTCGACATAGGTCTACTCGTTGCAGCAAGATTTTCCGATATTCTACCATCTCAATCCGCCCCCATATTTGGGGGTCACCACGGAGATTCCCAGAGAACCAGAACATTCTCTTTTCCGGCAACGTCACCCATCACAATGGCAAGGATTTCTTTTTGTCCATTGTAGTAGAGAATTTCATTAAATGTGCCGAACCGCGTTTGCAGGTTGCCTTCGGCCAATCGAATAATCATGGGAGTCCTTTCATCAAAATGAATCGCTGATTTAGATTTTTATACCAAAGCAGAGGCAGCAATTGCCAGTATAAAATAATGCTATACGCATTATTTTTCCACCAGATCATCTGAATCAATTTCTTCAGTTTTTTCCACCAGACCTGTTGAGCGGAAAACCAGCCACCAGAAAAAGTATGCAAAAAAAGCGTAGACACTCAAGGCCGCAATAATTGTAAAGTTTTGACTATTCTCAAGAGCGTACTTGCCAAGCACCAGCGCCCCAACGAAGAAGTGCGCAAAGTTCCCCAGCGAAACCGGGCGTAAATAAATCCCTCCGATGCGACTGTCCCGGGCCGTCCAATTCACAAATGCCAAGGCAAAATACAAGGAGCCCGTCAATTGCAGGATGACCGCCAGGCTGGATGCCTGACCCGCAGTGATATTCCCGAGCAGTTCATCGGGAACGAACAAAGCAAACAGCCCGGCGATCGCCAGGACTGCGCTACTGGATACCATTAAGGTTCTTGTTTTCATAAATTCACTTATACCCTGGCGGTCATCAGCGCGTAACACCCATCATACGCGGGAACCAGTACCAGAGCTGGTCGGCAGCTATTTTTCCATGAGTAGATGATGATTTGTCCATTAATGACAGAGACGGGTAGTAACCACGGCTGACAAACCCGCCGACCCAATCGCGCTGGTTTACGGCTTGCAACATGGCCTGGTAAATATCGGCCTGCGCATGCAGATCAAGAATAGCCGAGGGAGCATCTGGATATGGCTGCGAAAGGGCAGCCCAATCCAGGCAGCCTTCAGCACCCGAGGGGACACAGCCTTGCGCTGCTCCCTGCGCAGAAGGATAATCGACCGCGATGACTGCACCTTTTTGGGCTGAAAGCAGGAAGGGGGCAATATCATTATCCAATTTTGCCAGAACATCATTCGACATAGATTCGATTGTGGCTGTAGAATCAGCAGTCAACGGCGCAGACCAGAGCAGGTAAAAAGCATAGAACTGATCCATAAAAGATGGGGCTGCAAGCATTGGAGCACCTTTATAGGGATGCGCCCACAGGATCTGACCCGAGAAACGTTTGTGGGCATCGCCCAAAATATCGCGCCAACGCGCGTCTGCATCCGCCGGCGGGTTTGAGGGACTGCCATCCGCCAGCAAAATGCCTGGCAAAGACGGCATTACCATCTCGCCGCCCAGGATAAGAGCCTGAGCGCCCGACTGGGCTGCCAGATCCGCATGATAGAGTACGAAAGCACGGTAACGATCGAACCAGGCATTCCACCATTCTGGTGTACGTGGCGCTTGCAGCCAGAAATCGGTAGTTGATGACAGTAAACGCGGGACAGCATACAGAGCAACATTCAGATTTTGCGCACGAGCAATCTGCACAGCCTGCACGGTGTCGGCCCAGAGAGGGTCTGTACCCGGTGTGGGAGCAAAAGTCAGAGGGCTGACCGAGCTGACTGTCCAGGTGGGCGTCAATACCACGTAACTGGCACCCAGGCCTTTTACATTTTGCACGGCAGCCGGGAGAAACGCCTGCAAGTTGGGAGAGTAATAGGGGGAAAACTCCATACCTGCCCAAAAAGCGGCTGGACGCTGATTAACCTGTACTGCCATCAACGTACCGGGATCCGGCTCGACCCACCAGGCCCAGGAATTGACTGTATCCTGAATATTTTCTCCAAGCAAACTGGTGCTGATCGGGCGTCCCTGAGTCTGAGAACCAGCAGTCTGTGTGTCATCTGCAGAGCCGCACTGTTCATTACGGCAGTAGCGATAACGAAATGAAGTCAGCATATTGAGCGGACCGTATAATTTATAGGACCAGCGGTTGTTGCCGAGGGGCCACATGGGTAGAGGTTCGGTCCACCCAAAAGGGTTGAATTGGATGGAGATTGTTTCACCGACCGGTGTGTTGGGTGGAACGGTTACTTCAAATAAAATCGGGGCAGATTTGCTGCCAGCCTGCCAGGTCGCCACCCGATCCTGCACAATAACATCCGTAGGCGGAACAATCAACTGCCTTAATACAAAACTTTCATCACTGGCATGTTCGGCATTCCAAAAACCATCGCCAAGTGTATATTTGTAACGGATATCTGCGCCAACAGGCAGGCGCATGGTAACCCCCTGACGGCCATCGGGCATGCTGGTCAGGATGGGCGATCGTGAGGCGACTGTGCTAATCCCACCGCTTAGATCGGAGAAGGTGTTGCCCAACTGGATCAGGTTTCCAGCCAGGCGAACCGGCGCGCCGCCTGCAGTATCCGTAGGCAGACTGGCGACAAAAGTTACCTGCACGGTAGGTTGGAGTTTCAGGCTAATTTGCGATGTTGTTACAAGCCCGGCGGCCACAGCAGCGCCTTGCTGGAAAGGTAAATAAGCTCCATCCAGGGCGTAGGCAACCATCAAATGCGTTCCTTCGGGCAAGCCATCCAGAATATATTGGCCGAGGGAATCGCTCAAGGTGGATACACCGCCAGCAGTCACCATAATATTCGGAACGGGGCGCCCATTGGCCGGGTCGAGCACTACACCGGTTATCTCTCCAACCTGGCTAGTAAAAGGCACATCAGACCAGGATGCGACCGTGTCATCCACACTGCCAGGGTTGGTGACTGAATATAAGCGGTAACGCACAGATTTCCCTAATGCAGTATCTTCGATGGCTGGTACAACGCCTTGACGGTAATAGCGATACTTTACGACTGAATTTAAACCGAGAGGCAATTTGGCTGTAAAATGCTGAGCATCCAATACCTGCATGGGGTAAAGAACGGGGTTTAACCCCAGGCCAGTCACCTCGTCTAACAGGCCAATTGTTATGCTTTCACCTGCATTCAGAGGCATG
>JBBRWF010000316.1:0-5723 GCA_038249405.1 Anaerolineales bacterium | reverse complement strand
TCCAAAGCGGCTGCGCACCCGGTCCGATAAAATTCCCACCAGCGGGTCGTTGACGGCATCCCACAGCTTGCCAATGCCCACCGCCCAACCGGCCATATCCGGGCGCAGACCGGCTACATCTGTCATAAAGTAAAGTTGGAAGAACATCAGGATGGCGAGCGGGATGCTCGTGGCAAGGTCGCCGGTGCTGAAAAGCAGTTTTAACCGCAGGGATAGCTTCATCTCAACCTCGCGTTGCTAATGTTTCAAAAATAAATCCTGAAGTTCAGGGGCTTCGTATTTGTAAAATTCTTCGATCGGGCGCTCGGCCACCATCATGCGGTAAGCATCCAATTCGCGCAGGATGACCGGGTCTAGCGCGGATGGTTTGTGGCTGGCCAGCAGCTGGCGCGCCTTCTCACGGGCGTTATCAAGCGCGGATTTTTCCCCGGCCTGCCGCCAGCCGTCATACGGCTCACGCACCATTAAGGTTGGGATGTAATGTTCCTTGCGGAAGTTCTGGGTGGTGTGTTTCTCGGTGATGTAGCTGCCCGAAACCCCCACCTTGCGGATCACATCCATTGCCAGTGTGGTTGCGTTGACTTCGATACCGCGCGCAATACGCAGTGCCGCCGCGCACACTTCGTCATCCAGCACCAGCAGGGCGTCACTTTCCAGCATGGAACTATCCAGCGTCCCGGCGCAGGTGATGTAATCCACGCCGCCCAACACGGCTGGCAGCAGGGTGGCAAAGCGCTCAAAACCGGCCTGGTAATCTTCCCGTTTGGATTCAGTGGTCGAACCAACACTGCGGCAGGGCAGCCCGTAAGATTTCGCCAGCTGCACCGACCCGGCGGTGATCAGACCGGTTTCTACCGCGCCGAGCGCCACCGTTCCGTTGCGCATGTTGGCAATGGTCGAGACGGTGCCGTACAGCACCGGTGTGCCCGGTCGGAAAAGCTGCGACAGGGTAATGTGCGCCAGGATGTTGGCGTTTTCCTGGACCAGCAGCCCCGCCAGCGTCACCGGCGCGCTCAGGCCAGCAATCCCCTCGGGGGCCATCGTCACTGGCTGGCCGTATTCGGCGCAGATCATCATGCCTTCCAGTTGGATCTGGCTCATTTGCAGCGGGCTGACCGTGGAGCAGATGCCAAAGAAGCGCGGTTTTTGCTGCAGCGCCTGTTTGCCGCCTGCGGTAATCGCCATCATCTCCATCATATCCAGCGTAGGCCGGTAAGCGTAGCACCCCATTCCAAACGGTTTGCGGCTGTGGTTGGCCCAGGCCCAGATGGCCTCTGAATGGATGGTGGTCATCGGCAGGTCGTTGGCCCACACATCCATCTGTGAGCAGTGGATGTTCTTACAACTATCGATAAGCTGGATATGGTGAACGAGATCTTCCAATGTGGTTGGGCGGTGTTGACCGGTTTCCAGGTCCAGGATGGCAGTTGGTGTGCCGAGCGCGGCAAACACCGTTTCGCCCTTGCCAATCTCCACGCTAAAGCTGCCGTCCGGGCCGTATAAGCGGAAACTTTTTGGTGCTTTAGCCACCGCTTGCATGACCAGCGCCTCGGGCAGGCGCACGGTCTGTGTCGCCTCGTCTACCTGCGCGCCCGCTTCGGCAAAGATGTGCCGCGCCAGGGCATAATCGACCTTCACCCCGACTGTTGCAAGCACTTCCATCGATGCGGCATGAATCTGCTTGATTTCATCACTGCTCAACACTTCAAACCGGTTTGTTTTCACAAATAGCCTCCAGGAAAATAAAAAATCACATCCATCTATTATAGATGCGATTCAAGGGAGAATGTCACTACGAGACCGAACGGGACGTTAAAGCGTCCGTCGGCTTACTAATACCATTTATGTTATTGGTAGCAGATCCGCCGCGAAGCAGTTTCCGATTAAGCGGACAAAACTCTTTTACCGCGCAGCCCGCAGATGTGGGCGAAGAAAAAAATAGACAGGAAATTCAAGTCACGATTTTTTCTCCTGAATATACTGCCCATCCTGTCAGAAATTGCTTTCGAGATTGTCACGCCCCGTCATCAATCGGTGGGGCTGTCGGGCCGTAATCCAGCACCGGGCGCACGCCGGTGGCATCCTGCGGTGCGCCGATGATCTTCTTCTCTTCCATCGTGTCGATCATGCGCGCCGCGCGCGTGTAACCGATACGCAGTTTACGCTGTAACATCGAGACCGATGCGCGCCCTTCCCGCCGCACCAGGTCTACCGCTTCAGACATCATGTGGTCGCCCTGCTCGGGCATTGCGGTAATATCCTCGCCAAACATGGATGTCTGCTTAAGCGGCAGATTACTGGGCACTGCATCCAGCGCGCCGCCCATGGGAGTAGGCATCCCGGTCGTATTCTGGCGTTGCCAGAACTCCACCAGGCTGTGAATTTCATGGTCAGAGACAAACACACCTTGCAAGCGCACAGGCGCGGGTGCATCTGGTGACTGGTAGAGCATATCGCCGCGGCCCAAAAGCCGCTCGGCGCCGGGCTGGTCCAGGATAACCCGGCTGTCAGTATTGGACGAGACCGCGAAGGCGATGCGTGCCGGGAAGTTGGCCTTGATCAGCCCGGTGACGACGTCCACAGATGGGCGTTGGGTGGCAAGCACCATGTGAATACCGGTGGCGCGCGCCAGCTGCGCGAGGCGTGTAATGGTGCGCTCGGTCTCTTCCGGGGCAATCAACATCAAGTCAGCCAATTCGTCAATCACAATCACCAGGTAGGGTAATTTTTTGTGGCCCTGGGTTTGCATACGGGTGTTGTAATCCACGATGTTACGTGCGCCTACCTGCGCAAAAGTATGATAACGCCGGTCCATCTCGCGCGTCATCCACTGCAGCGCGCCGAGTACTTTATCCATTTCAACTACCACGGGCGCCAGCAAATGCGGCACGCCGTTGTAACCGGTCAACTCTACGCGCTTGGGATCTACCAGTACCATACGTACTTCGTCGGGCGTGTTATACAGCAGCAGGCATGTCAGTATGGTATTGACGCACACTGATTTACCCGAGCCTGTCGTTCCCGCGATCAAAAGATGCGGCATACCCGCCAGGTCCGCGCCAATCGGAGTTCCTGAAACATCCCGCCCCAGCGCAATTGTGAGCATTTTACGGTTGCGGTTGAAGGTTTCCACTTCCAGAATATCGCGCAGTGCTACCAGGGTCATTTCGTTGTTGGGCACTTCGATGCCTACATAGCTGCGCCCCGGCACCGGTGCCTGGATGCGGATGCGTGGTGCCGCCAGCGCCAGCGCCAGGTCATCTGCCAGGCCTACAATTTTGCTGACTCGGACCCGTATGCGCCCTCCGCGCGATTCTACAAAAAGGGGCTCGACACCAAATTGCGTGATGGTTGGCCCGCGGCTGGTCTGCACTACTTTGGCCGGAGCGCCAAAAGATGCCAGGGTTTCTTCAATCAGCCGGCCGCGCGCCTCCACAAATTCATCATTCACCGCCGGAGCGCTGCCTTCTTCGAGAATATCTTTAATGGATGGCAGCACCCAGGGAATTTGCTTGTTCAGGCTGACTGGCACCGGAATACCAATGGCAGCAGCAACCGGTGGCGGGCTGCCCGCAGTTTCGGATACCAGGTCTGGATGGAGTGGTTGATAGCCATCCGCGGCGGGCGCAAGCAGCGCCGCATCTCGCTGCCAGCCCAGGCGGGCACGTATTTGCTCAAGGCCGCGTGTCAAAAGCCTGCCCAGCGCATTAAACAGCGGGCTTAACTTGCCGAGCAGTTCCGGCACGCTGATATCCAGCAGCATGGTCAGAGCGATTAATACCCAGGCCAGCAGAATCACCATCATGCCGCCCCAACCCAGGGTCTGGTTGAAGAGTTTATAAAACAGAACGCCGACCCAGCCTCCCTGCTCTAAAAAAGCCTGAAGAACGGTTTGGACCCAGAGCAGCAGCAAGATTAAACCCGAAACGCGCTCCACAGAAACTGGCGGGATACTCTCGATTTTTCGCAGCACCAGCCACACGCCAAAACCAATCAACGCAAACGATAAAACGTAAGCACCGTAGCCAAACATAAAATCCAGTGCGCCCAGCAGTGCCCCGGTTACCTCCCCGCGGCTGGAGAATAGGCCGAGTGTGATTAATAGCCCCAGCAGGCCCAGGAAAATGCCCAACAGATCGAGTTTATGTTCGGGAGAGATGTCAAACAGTGGCGGCAGAGGCGGGGCGGCTTTTTGCGATGCTCGCCTTCGGGTGGGTGCAGACGCAGCAGCTTGCGCAGCGGGCTTGCCGGTAGGTTTGTGCGCCGGTTTGTGCTCGTCTTTTCTTGGGGCAACATCTCTGGCTTTGCCGCGCGTTGTTGCAGGGGGATTGTCTGGTTTTTTAAGAGGCATGTGTGACAGCATCAATAATGGGAAAGTAATGGGATGGAAAGCGGGATTCGCCGGTCAAAACCCGCCCTTACTAGAACATATATTCATTATAGCATAGGTGTTAATGACCTCATGACTTTGTGAAGCCCTGGCTGAAAGATCAGGGGATGCCCCAGAGCGTGATAATTGAGTCCAGAGTATAAGCCTGACCGAACCGTGTTCCGATAAAACGTCCATCGGGTGAAAACGCCGCCTGGTAGATGTAGCCAAAGTCCGCATCCCGGTAACGCCTGTAAATATCATAGGATGGATTCGTGTACTGTTTGACCAATTTCGCGGCGGAAATATTCCAAAGTTCAAGTTTATCTTTGTACGCGACCGCCAACAAACGATTGTCAGGTGAAAGCGCAAAGCTAATGTTGGCATTCGAGAAACCATCCCCAAATTCCTGCTTGAGTTTCCAGGTGTTAATATCGAAAAAGCCAATCTTGCAGTCTTGCGTCACCGTGAGCACCTGGGTTCCATCTTGAGTCACACTGAAAGGCAGTGAAATGTTGCAACCAGACTTTGTGTATTTCTGTTTCAGCACATATTTCTGATGAAGCCCACCGGTTTGCAAATTGAAGACTCGCAAGGCAATGCTGGAGTGGATGGACACTGTAAACGTATTATCTGCGGGCTTCATATCCGAGTTACTGATCAGAAGTTTGCTTCCATCCGGTGAAAAGGCGAAGCCGTACACCCGTGCCACAGTCAATGGCAGGTTAAAGTTCCGCACCAGCTTCCCGGTAGCGGCCTGCCAGACCGTGATCTTTTTCTGGAACACTCCTGCAACCAGTCGGTCATCTGGACTGAACACAAATTCATTTGCATCCCCGCTGATCGTGGCAATAACATCTTCTGGTGCGAAATCATTCCAGTTCAGACTGTTTTCTTTAACATTAAAAATCTGTATGGAGCCTTTTGTGCTTTCGCGAATTCCAATCTTCTGATTGTGGGAGATAACAATTCGATTTTGAGCAACGTACATCGGCGCATCAATGAAAGCAGACAGAAAAGCATCAAATGAAAAAGTGCTTGCCTGTCCCCAGGCGGGTGCCAGGTTTTGCAGGGGAAATTGGGTTGAGATGAAGGAGAGCTGCACAGTGCGGATCACGCTCTGGCTGGATGGGTCGAGCAGCGATACAGTTCCAAAATTATCCCAGGTGGCAAAGAATCCGTTCCCTAAATTAACCTGGCCGATGTAATGTAATGTTAGCGTCCTGAATAAATGGTGGTGGAAGTCCTGAATAAATTGTAGCACTTTGGAAGAAAAAGCGGGCTTCGCAAGGAAGCCCGCTCTGGTTTTGGGATCAGTTGGTTTCAATATCGGCGACGACTTTACGGATGGAGC
>JBBRWF010000315.1:0-5738 GCA_038249405.1 Anaerolineales bacterium | reverse complement strand
TGGGCACAAAGATTGGGTGCGCAGCCTGGCGTTCTCACCTGATGGAAAAACGCTGGCCTCTGGCGCTTTTGATGCCAAAGCCATCCTGTGGGACGTGGCTTCTGGACAGCAAAAATTTACCCTGGACGGTCACCAGTCCAGCGTTCTTGATGTAGTTTTTGCACCCGACGGCAAAACATTGGCCAGCGGCTCTGTGGACAGCACGGTGAAATTGTGGAACACGGCAAACGGCCAGCTTTTGCGGACCCTGGTTGGGCACAAGGATTTTGTGTACAGTGTGGCCTTTTCCCCTGATGGTAAACAGATCGTTTCGGGCTCCAGTGATAACAGCATGCGCATCTGGGATCTGAGCGATGCCGCTGCCGGGGCTTCCCCCCAGGCGGATACGCCCAGCGATTGCCGCGCCTGTCATCACCCGTTCGGGTTGAATACGCCACCGCGGGTGATCCAGGTTAATTGTGAAGCCTGTCACGCCGGTGGCATTGTGATGAATTGGTGTCCGTTCTTTCCACGTTCACAGAAGGCTGTCTCAGAAATTGCATATTTATCGCCCAGATACCCGATTGGGGTTCCCATTTCCTCAGAAAATATCGCGGTGCGCATAAATTACCCAACCAACGGAGAAACACTCTATGTGACCGGCTACAGCCAGTCACCGGTTTTTGTTGCGGGAGAGGTTTTTTTCAACGGAAATATGAACGATGTTAAAGTACGCATGCAAATCTGGTCTGACGGCCAATTTAGTGCGGAACTTTTTACAATCCCAGACCATGATGGTGATTTTCTCTTCAATCTTGTCACCAATCCGGATGGCGCTTTGATCGTAGCCGGGGCAAAAGCGGCTGACCCGGATTGTGCCAGCTGCCACGAGGAATTCAAGGGGCAGGCGTCTTTCCCCGACGGTGATGTTCACTTCATTATTACTGCTGGGGCCCCCAACGGTGAGCAGGCTTCGGACGAACGCTGGTTGACGGTTGATACAAGCGCCAAGGCGCAGGTGGATGTAAGGGTGGTCGACCAGGACAGCGGGGCTGTCATTCCGGGTTTGTCTGTGCATGCGGCTGCGATTTTGTATGAATGGCGCGATGTATATGCCAACCAGGCCAGCGGTGCAGACGGGATTGCCAGCTTATCTCTGGTGACACTTTCTCAGGTAAAGACAAGTTATGAGATTAATGTTCCGCCCACTTCTTTGAATGGTTACCTGTATGAGAGCGTGGAGCCAGTCACCATGAGGCTTTCACCTGCGGCATCCACCCATGAGCCAATCACAATTCCGGTGCAGGTTAGCCGCGGCCAAATTAATGGTACCCTGGCCAGTGTAGAAACATTGGCCGCCCCACTTGATATTTGGGCAGTACATTTACCAGATGGCGCATTTCAGAAAACAGCTGCACTGGATGGCAGCTTTAGCTTTACCGATTTACCCAGTGGTGAATATCTTCTTTTTGTCGATTCGGCGGCTGGGCTTTCAGGTTTTCAAGCCACGCCGCAGCAGGTAAGCCTGTCAAAAACGGCGCAGGCTGATGTGAAAATTGCACTCAAAAGAATTAGTACCACCGCGATTTCTGGACGCATGCGTGCTGAAGATGGAACCAGCTTGCCTTTTGGATGGATCACAGCCGAAAACGCGCAAACTGCTCAGCTGGACCCCACCCAGGGTAACTACCAGCTCCCCGGGCTGGAGCCAAAAAAGACCACCTTAATCGCGGTCGTGCCCGGATACTACAGCCAGGCACAGGTGGTTGAGTTATCAGGCCAAACAGCAGAGCCGGTTGATTTTAGCCTTGTGATCAGACCGGAAACAATCAACCGCCCATGGGGCGCTGGCTGGGTCAGGCTGCCATCAGAGACCATATATGAAGAAAGTGCTGGCGTGATCTCATTGAAAAATGGTTGGGTATGGGGGCAAAACAGTCAGGATGAAGATCTCATCCTACAGGCGGCAGGAATGCAGATTGCCCTGCCGAGCGGTTCGTTTGCGCTTGAGTATTCACCTGCGATGGGTGGTTGGTTTTATCTGATGGAAGGTGAAGCCTCCATTCAAACTGTAAGCGGGTTTCGCGTACTGGTGCGCGCTGGGCAAATGGTTGCTCTATCAGATCAATACCTGCCCAATCCGGTTGCTTACCAGGAGACAGTGTTGGCGGTTTTAAAACAAGGGCGGTCGTCTCCTCTGCAAAATAACTGGGAGCCTTCCTTGAGCGCTCAACTGCGCGACCGTCTGGCGCAGGTGGGTATTAATGTCATACAAGTAGTTACATTTGTAACCTACATGATTGTTATTGTTGTTCTTGTAGTTTTGGTTATTTGGGGAATATACTCTATATGGAAATATATCAGCAAACCTTTAGACTGAGATTGGAGAGAGCATGAAAAACAACACAGACGCCACGGCTAACCTGTCTGAGACATTGATTGGTGAAATTTTATTTTTTGGGTTGTTGGGCAAGGCTTTATATGAAAAACCTGACCGCCAGTGGCTGGAAGCCTTGATTGCAGATCATGTGTTCGCTGAAGCGCCATTTGGCGCGGAACAGCCCGAAATTGCCCATGGCTTGCAGATTTTGCAGCAATGGAGCCTGGCTCAGACGGATGGTATCGTGGATGAGCATTTTTCCGATTTAAAAATGGATTATACGCGCCTGTTCATTGGTTTGGATACGCTTATCACAGCCCCATGGGAATCGGTCTATTACAACCGCGAGCGCATGGTTTTTCAAGAACAGACTATTCAGGTGCGCAATTGGTATGCACGTTTTGGGCTGCAAGTAGAGCAGTACAATCGCGAACCAGATGACCATATCGGTCTGGAAATGAGTTTTGTGGCTCACCTAGCCTCGCTTGCTTTACAGGCGCTTGAGGCGGATGACCAAACGACACTGAAGGAGCTTATGCAAGCACAACGGGATTTTCTTGCCGAACATCCTTTGTGTTGGGCTCCAACCTGGGCAAAACGAGTCAAGGAACGTGCAACCACAGATTTTTATCGCGGCATGGCCCATTTGAGCCATGGAGCGCTGCTTGCAGCTGCTGACGTGCTGCAAGTGCCCCTGCCGAAAGTGGCAACGTGAGCCTGTTTGACGCAGCTGAACGGTTTGCTGCCATTGACCGTTCCAAAGTTATTCTGGATTCAAAAGGCTGCCTGCATGCGCATGATCAATCATCCAACTGCACAGCCTGTGTTGATATTTGCCCGGTTAGAGCTTTTACACCGGGCCCCCCCCCCCGTGCTCAATGATCAGTCCTGCCAATCCTGCCTGGCTTGCCTGCCTGTTTGCCCGGTGGGTGCTATTCATGCTGATGATGATGTCTCTTCCCTGTTAAACTGCGCCACACACGTGGAAGATAAGGCTGTTGAATTGGTATGCGGTCTGCATCCGCAGCCAGGCAGCGGTGCACAGCCTGAGGGATTGGCCATTCGTATCCAGGCTTGCCTGGCCGGGTTGGGGGCTGGCGCATATCTCAGCCTGGCTGCGCTTGGGCTGGAACATATCAGCTTGCGCACAGATGCTTGCCAGGCTTGCAAGTGGGCCAGCCTTGAGGGTCAGGTTGAACAGCAGGCCAGGCAGGCTAATCAATTCCTGGCGGGCTGGAATCACGCGGACGCGGTTGTCTGCCTGTCTAAAGTCGTTCAACCGGTGGAACGGCCGGTGTGGGACGCAAAAAACCCGCCGCTTTCGCGCCGGGATTTATTCCGAATGTTAGGCAGGCAGGGCCAGGTGGCCATGGCGCGCGCCATGGAAAATGGAGTGCGGGTCTCTGAGCGGCAGCCGGGCCGCGATCGTTTGCGCATCCTTTCTGCGCTGGCTCATTTGCCCGAAGCAGCCTCGCCAGTTAATTTGGATGGCCTTGGCTTTGCGAGTATGCAAGTGTCAGAAGACTGCACTGCGTGTGGTGTTTGTAGCAAAGCATGCCCCACCCAGGCCATACGGCTTGAGAAAAACGCGGATGATTCGAGTTTCAGCCTTTTATTTACAGCACAAAAATGCATCGCTTGTGATATATGCGCAATCCTTTGCATGCCTGATGCAATTCACCTTGAAAAAGCGCCTTCCTTTGATCAAATTTTTGGGGCCGATGAAACGCTTGTTGTTGCATCCGGGGCTTTGGTTCACTGCGATAAATGTAAAATTCTGATGACTGCCCAGCCTGGTGTCCGCTTTTGCACGCTGTGTGAACACCGCCGTTCGCATCCTTTTGGGTCCATAATGCCTGCGAAACTGAAGGCTCAATTAAAGAATGCCAAGAAGGAGTCAAAGTCATGATTCTGGATGTGACCGAAAATAACCTTATCGATATCAAGAACCCGGTCTTGCGCGCCTATGCAGGCAAGTATGTGACCATCTATAAAGATTTCATGAACCAGGTGGGGCAGATGGGTCTTGAGGTGGAGACAGAAGATACAACTGCGCTGGTGGCCGGCAGGATGAACCAGTTTCGTAACAGCGGCCCGGTGGTGCGCAATGCCGATAAGAGTGTCTACCTGAACCGCATTTCGCCTTCCTGCCAGGCTTGCCAGACAGGTCTCAACAGCTCAACATTTTTTATCTCGCTGCAGTGCCATCGCGACTGTTTTTACTGTTTTAATCCGAACCAGGAAAAATATGATTTTTACCGCACGCATCCCCGTGATGCCATCGCGGAGCTGGATCAATTACGCAAAACCAATCCCGAGACCCGGCACGTGGCTTTAACTGGTGGCGAGCCGCTCTTGTTTAAATCAGAAACGTATCGTTTTTTTGAGCATGCCCGTGAATTATTTCCCACTGCCCACACGCGCCTTTACACCAGCGGAGACCATATTGACCGCGAAACACTTGAATCTTTGCAAAAGGCCGGCCTGAAGGAAATCCGCTTTAGCATCCGCATGCATGATTTAGCCAGCGGGCACCGGCATACCTACGACAGAATTGCGCTCGCTCGCGAGTATATTCCCAGTGTTATGGTGGAAATGCCGGTGTTGCCTGATACACTGCCTGAAATGCAGGCCGTCCTGCGTGAATTGGACAGCCTGGGTATTTTTGGGATCAACTTACTGGAATTATGTTTCCCGATGAACAACCCCGAAGCATTTCGCAGCCGGGGCTATAAAATCAAAGCTCGCCCATTTTATATATTGTATGATTACTGGTATGCAGGTGGTTTGCCGGTGGCGGGCAGTGAGGCTGTCTGCCTGGATCTGGTTGCATACGCTCAGGAAGCTGGTCTAAAGCTGGGTGTGCATTATTGCTCACTGGAAAACAAACACACAGGTCAGGTTTACAGGCAAAATAGCGGTCACCGCCTGCCACGGCGCATTTACTTCTCGCAGTATGATTACTTTCTTAAAACCGCGAAGGTATTTGGTGAAGATGTTCCCGTGGTGAAAAAGGCCTTTGAGAAGGCCGGGTATACTGATTACGATTACAGTCCCAAGCTGGATTCACTGGAATTCCACGTAAATCAGATCAGCAGTTTGAAAAAATTGGATATTGAAATCGGTCTGTCCACAAACGTGATCGAAATACGGGAAAACGAACCGGTTATACGCGAACTAAAAGTAGATGTGACGACACCACAAACTTTTCGCCTCTCAAAAGACGTTTAATCACACCCGGAAAATGACCGGGGCAAGGAGAAAAATACAATGCTTGGATTTGGACCGACCGAACTGATTATTATTTTGGTAATTGTGCTGCTGCTGTTTGGGGTAGGGCGCATCAGCAAGATTGCAGGAGAATTGGGCAAGGGCATGC
>JBBRWF010000314.1:0-5751 GCA_038249405.1 Anaerolineales bacterium | reverse complement strand
GTATAAGTGCCAACCAGGGGATTTGTCAGCGAATCGATAATAATGCCGGATGTGCCTACATCCAGGCGGATGGAGCCATTGCCAGTGCCGGTACTGACTGTGACTGTGTATGTGTCGCCTGTTCCGCTGGCGCTGGTGATGGCTGCGCCAGTAAGGCCTGAGGTAGCAAGTGAAAAATCATCGTAGATTGGGCCAACGATATCCACGCCAGTGACAGGCCTGGAAAATTGAACGGTGAAGTTCACGCTGGCAAGATTGGTGGGAGAAGGGCTAACACGCGTGACACTTTTTACCACGGTGTCACAGGTATAGATGCTGACGTCATCCACAATCCAACCGGGGTAAAAATTACCGCCATTCCCGGTTTTTTCACTGCCGGTTCTCCAACGGAAGCGGATGGTTTGCCCGCCCAGGGAGGTAAGATCGTAGCGTGTTGCTACCACACCACCGCTATGCTCAGAGAAGGCACTGCGGCCTTGTAATGGATTTTGATACCCCACCTTGATCGTGGCATTATAGTTTTGACCAGCGCTAAATAATAAGTCAACATCAGTTTTCCAATTTGCACCACGATCGATACTGTATTCCAGCACACCACCGTCATATCCTTCCGTGGGACCCTGTGCTTCAAAAATATAGGAATGATAAAAATACAGATAGGATGCCACTTCGGCAGGAAGACTTACATCCGTTTTCATGGATGCGTAGCTATCATTTTCAAATATCTGATCCGGGCCGTTGAGCGCTAGTGTGGGACTGGAAATGGCAGCGGTGATAATACTCCAGTCGCTTGTGTAAGTGCTGCCATTCGCTTTGAATTCCCAATTTGAACCGCTGCTTTCCATATCATCGAAGAACAATTCTGGGGTGTTGGGTGTATATGCGGGATTTGGGCATTGGTCCGGGTATGGCGCCGCTGCCATTCTGGCAGGGCTTTGGACGGCATTTTCTTGTGCCTGGGCGTGAATCATAGGTGAATGAAGGCTGGTGGTGACAATGATTAAAATAGCCAGCACGGATCCGAATAATTTTCCATTTTTAGAAACATGTTTTGTGTTCATAGGTAGGTATCACTCCTCCTGATGCTTGTGACGTTTTTTTGAATTTAATTGTGTATATTTGCATTATATAACAATCATTATATATCAAAAAAGTCCTCGGGAACTTGACGATTGTGATAACCTTAAGCTATCAGACACGAGGCGTGCCGTGAAAAATCCGCACGGTTTTCAAAATAAAGGGTTTACGACATAGAAAGCCTGTATAATTTTTTATTTGAAAAACTCGATTTATGGCCTGATTGCGCCAGGTTACAACCATCGGTGTTGTGCTAAATGTTGAGTGAGGTCCTGTGAAATATTTCATTACCGGCTGCGCCGGTTTTATTGGAAGTAACCTGACAGACCGCCTGCTTGCTGCGGGTTGTACGGTTGTGGGCTATGATAATTTTTCCACAGGCAAAGAAGAATTTTTATTTTCTGCGGGGCAATCACCGAATTTCAGGCTGGTGAGGGGTGATACGCTGGATGTGGCTGTTTTGACTGATGCCATGCAAGGGACAGATTTTGTGTTTCATCTGGCGGCTAATGCGGATGTTCGTTTTGGTACACGACACCCGCGAAAAGATCTGGAGCAAAATACAATCGCCACTCATAACGTGCTGGAAGCCATGCGCGTTAATGGGATTCGCAGGCTGGCTTTTTCATCCAGCGGGTCAGTCTACGGTGAGGCGCAGGTGTTTCCAACCCCTGAAAATGCTCCTTTTCCGGTTCAGACATCTTTTTATGGGGCCGCAAAACTGGCCTGTGAAGGATTAATCCAGGCTTACTGCGAAGGATATGGATTTCAGGCCTATATTTTCAGGTTTGTTTCCATTTTGGGCGAGCGTTACACGCACGGACACGTGTTTGATTTTTACCAAAAATTGCTTGAAGATCCTGATAAATTAGTGGTTTTGGGGAACGGGCATCAGCGAAAATCTTATTTGTATGTGCAGGATTGTATCGACGCCATGATGTTGGTGCTAGAAAAGGCAGAGGCGCGGGTAAACATCTATAACGTGGGTACCGCTGAATATTGTGAAGTGAATGACTCTCTGGACTGGATTTGTGAGCAATTGGGATTAAGCCCGCAGCGATCTTATTCGGGGGGAGAGCGGGGTTGGATTGGTGACAACCCGTTTATTTTTCTGGATACTGAAAGAGTGCGCGCGCTGGGCTGGCAACCAAAGCTGACAATCCGGCAAGGAATACTGCGCACACTGGAATATTTACAGGCTAATTCCTGGCTTTTGGAGGTAAAACGATGAGGGTTTGTGTGCCTGGTTTGTGGCACCTGGGCAGTGTTACGGCTGCCTGCCTGGCATCTGGCGGGCACAGGGTAGTTGGGCTGGATTTTGATGAAGCGCTGATTGGAGACTTGAAAAGCGGCAAGCCTGCAATTTTTGAGCCAGGCCTGGAAGATTTGTTTAAAAGCGGTTTGCATTCCGGATTGTTGGATTTTTCTGCGGAGCCGAAGGGTTCAATTTCTGAAGCGCAAGTTATCTGGGTCGCTTACGATACTCCCGTAGATGAAGATGACCGGGCGGATGTTGAGTATGTGGTGGAGCGTGTTTCCCGGTTGTTCCCTTATTTGCAAGGTGGGCAGGAAGTTTTAATCTCATCCCAACTGCCGGTGGGTACGAGCAAACGCCTGGAAACACTGTTTTTTCAGGCGCGGCCGGGGGTGAATGTGGCTTTTTCGTATTCCCCGGAAAACTTACGGTTGGGGAAAGCGATTTCAGCTTTTTCGCAGCCGGACAGGGTGGTGATCGGTGTTCGGAATGAGGCGAGCAAGGCAGTTTTTATTGAGTTGATGGCTCCATTTACGGAGCATATCGAGTGGATGTCGGTCGAATCGGCGGAAATGACCAAGCATGCGTTGAACGCTTTCCTGGCAACTTCGGTGACATTTATCAACGAGATCGCTGCGATCTGTGAGAAAGTGGGCGCGGATGCCAGGGAAGTGGAACGCGGGTTGAAATCAGACGTCAGGATTGGCTCAAGAGCATACTTGAGCCCGGGCGGCGCTTTTGCAGGCGGCACTCTGGCACGTGATGTCAGTTTCCTGGCCGAACGTGGGGCACAGGAACACTTAGCGGTTAATCTTATTCAGGCAGTACGGGCAAGCAATGACGCACACAAGAATTGGCCGCGCCGCCAGATTACCCACTTGCTGGGTAATTTGCAGGGCCGGACGGTGGCTGTGTGGGGCTTGACTTACAAACCTGGCACTGATACGCTGCGCCGATCCGGCGCGATTGAGTTGTGCGAGTGGCTGCTGGCACAGGGTGTACAGGTGCAAGCGCACGACCCGGTGGTGAAGGAATTGCCAACGCAGCTTGCAGATATTTGCATGTGCGCTTCGCCGGTGCTGGCTGCAAAAGGAGCAGATGCGTTGGTGATTGCCACAGAATGGCCGGATTACCGCTCGGTGTTGATTGGCGAGGTTTTGCAGGGCATGCGCAGTACGGTGGTGATTGATGCGAACCGATTCCTGGCGGCGAGCCTGGAAGCCCTGCCAAATGTGACTTACCGGGCGGTCGGAAAGGCGGTGGAAGAATGAAAAATGTGCTAGTTGGGTGCGCCGCGATTATTACTGGAGCAAACCAGGGTCTGGGGGCTGTGATTGCGCGCTCTTTTGTACAGGCAGGTGCAAGCGTGATGTTGTGCGCCCGTGACGAAATAAAACTGGGGATTGTGGCAGATGAATTGCGCACTACCTGCCGGCCCGGCCAACGCGTCGAAGTGCTGCGCGCGGATGTTTCAAAGGCGGCAGATGTGGAGCGGTTGTTGGCTGCCAGCCTGGGGGCTTTCCCACAAATTCAAATTCTGGTTAATAATGCGGGGGTTTATGGCCCGAAGGGTGCGATTGATACGGTGGATTGGGATGAGTGGGTTCAGGCGATTGAAATCAATCTTTTTGGTTCAATTTTAATGGCGAGGGCGCTTCTGCCGCACTTTCGTGCTCAGCAGTATGGGAAAATCATCCAGCTTTCTGGAGGAGGTGCAACGGTGCCTTTGCCATTTATTAGCGCCTATGCCGCTTCAAAGGCGGGAATTGTGCGCTTTATGGAAACACTGGCTGAAGAAGTGAAAGCCGATGGGATTGACGTGAATTGCATTGCCCCGGGCGGGCTTAATACGCGCCTACTGAATGAAGTATTGGAAGCCGGGCCGGAAAAAGTGGGACAGGCCTTTTATGAAAGGTCACTTAGGCAGCAAGCTGAGGGCGGCGCGCCGCTGGAACGAGGGGCTGAACTGGCGGTCTACCTGGCCTCGGCTGCCAGCAACGGGCTGACAGGTAAATTAATCAGCGCCATCTGGGACCCGTGGGAGAATTTTGAGGAATATATGACTGATCTGCAAAAGTCAGATATTTATACGTTACGGCGGATTGTGCCACAGGATCGCGGCCGCAAATGGGGTGATGCATGACTATAAATCCGGGTGTGGCGATTTTGGGCTGCGGGTTAATTGGACAAAAACGCGCGAAGGCGCTGGAAGGGGCAAGACTGGTTGTGTGTGCGGATGTTGATGAGAAGCGCGCCAGACTGCTGGCGGAAGGTTTTCCGGGGTGCGAAGCAAGTTCGGACTGGCGTAAGGCTGTGCAGCGGGCGGATGTAGAGATTGTGCTGGTAGCGACCAGCAATGATGCACTGGTGGAAACCTGCCTGGCGGCTGTGCGGGCCGGAAAGCACGTACTGGTGGAAAAACCAGCCGCACGCAATGTGCAAGAGTTGGAAGCATTGATTGCCGCTGAGCAGGCTTACGGTGTTCAGGTGCGGGTGGGTTTTAACCACCGCTATCACCCGGCACTGCTCAAAGCGCATGATCTGTTTCTGGCAGGCGAACTTGGCGAACTTATGTTTATCCGGGGGCGCTACGGGCACGGAGGGCGCAAAGGCTATGAGCGCGAATGGCGAGCCAACCCGGCAATTTCTGGGGGCGGGGAATTGATTGATCAGGGTGTGCATATGATTGATCTTGCGCGCTGGTTTCTGGGGGACTTCGCCGAGAGCCAGGGTTTTGCGCACACTTATTATTGGGATATGCCGGTGGATGATAACGGATTTATGTTATTGAAAACCGCGAAACAACAAACTGCTTTTTTGCATGTGAGCTGCACCGAATGGAAAAACCTGTTTTCGCTTGAGATCTACGGGCGGGATGCCAAACTGCATGTGGAAGGCCTGGGCGGCAGCTATGGGCTGGAGAAACTCTCTTTTTATAAGATGCTGCCCGAAATGGGTCCCCCGGAGACAACGATTTGGGAATATCCGCGCGGAGACAATTCGTGGGAGCTCGAATTCAGTGAATTTTTAGAAGATATTCGCCTGGGGCGCAGGCCTTCTGCCAACCTGGCTGACGCGCGCGCTGCATTGAGCGTGGTGGAAAAAATTTACAAGGAATCTGGTTATGATAATCACGCGTAGTCCGCTGCGGATTTCACTGGGGGGTGGCGGAACTGATCTGCCATCCTACTATCAGTCTTATGGTGGTTTTTTGATTGCAGCCGCGATTGACAAGTATGTGTATGTGACAGTGATGCGGCCATTTACACCTGGTATTTTTCTGAAATATTCAAGTCTTGAGAAGGCGCAGGCGGTGGATGAAATCCAGCACCCAATCATGCGCGAAACAATTCGAATGCTAGATTTTAAGACCCCGCAGATCGAAATCACGACGTTGGCGGATATTCCTTCCGGGACAG
>JBBRWF010000313.1:0-5771 GCA_038249405.1 Anaerolineales bacterium | reverse complement strand
GGCGATTGCGTTGGGCCAGGTTGGTTCACTGAAGGATGCGCGTGCGGTGGTACGCAATTCGTTTGAAGTTGAAACCTACCAGCCGCAAGAAAAACAAGCCTGGGACGAGGCTTATCAGCGTTTTTATGATATTTCCGGGTGCAAGACTGGCCAGGGTAGTTGACTTAACCATTCCTTTTACACAAGAAGAAAAAAATGGAAAAACAAACTCCAGTTCTGCAAATGAAACACATATCCAAGCGGTTTGACACCACCCAGGCACTGGATGATGTTTCGCTGGACTTGTTTCCTGGCGAAATCCATGCTTTGTTGGGCGAAAACGGGGCAGGAAAATCCACGCTGATCAAGATTATGACCGGCATTTATCAACCAGATGAGGGTGAACTGCTGTTGGATGGCAAGCAAATCCGCATGCGCAGTTCGGTGGAAGCCCAGGGGTATGGGATTGCCGCGATTTATCAGGAGCCGATGGTTTTCCCTGATCTGAATGTGGCTGAAAATATTTTTATTACCCATCGGAATCGCGGCCTGATCATGGATTGGAAAAAGCTGTACTTTGATGCGGATGCCATCCTGGCGCAGCTGGGTGTGAAGCTGGATGTGCGCATGCAGGCGCGCGGACTGACCCTGGCAGCGCAGCAGACGGTAGAAATTGCCAAGGCAATTTCACTCAAGGTGCGGGTTTTGATTATGGATGAGCCGACTGCGTCACTATCAGCTCATGAGGTACGGCAACTCTTCAAGCTGGTGTACTCGCTGCGTGACCAGGGTGTTTCGATCTTGTTTATCAGCCACCGTATGGAAGAGGTGTTTGAGATTGCCGACCGGGTAACGGTATTCCGGGACGGCAAGCGTATTTCCACCCTGCCGCGCAGCGAAGTAACACAGGAGAGCTGCATTCAGGATATGGTAGGGCGGAAAGTGGAAGACTTTTTTGTAAAGAGCAGCGCGGAGCGCGGCGAATTGCTGCTTTCGGTGCGAGATCTGGGACGCAGACCTGTTTTTAAGGGAATGAGCTTCGATGTATATCGCGGTGAGGTTTTGGGCTTTGCCGGGTTGGTTGGCTCCGGGCGCACGGATGTAGGTTTAGCGCTATTTGGGGTTGAGCCAGCGGACGACGGTGAAATAGTCTGGAAAGGAAAAACTGAGAAAGTTCATTCTCCAGACCAGGCTTTGAGCCTGGGTATCGCCTACATGACCGAGGACCGCCGACAGATTGGGCTGACTATGCCGATGTCGATTACCAGTAACATCTCGCTGCCCATGCTGCACCAATATCTTTCACCGCTCGGACTGGTGAAAAGTAATGAAGAAACTAAGACCGCCAATCATTTCCGTGAACGTCTCGCCATACGAACCACCAACGTGGAGCAACAGGTGGGGAGGCTCTCTGGCGGTAACCAGCAGAAGGTCATGTTGAGCAAATGGCTCAATGCACGTCCGCAACTACTGATTTTGGATGAGCCTACACGTGGTATTGATGTAGGCGCCAAGGCTGAAGTACACCAATTGATTAATGAACTGGCTGCCCAAGGCTTGAGTATCATCCTGATCTCATCCGATATGCCCGAAGTAATCGCGATGAGCGATCGCATTCTTGTTATGCGCGAAGGGCGGCAGATGGGCGTTTTCACTCGTGAAGAAGCCACACAGGAAAAGATTCTGACCGCCGCCATGGGAGCTGTTCCCAGCCTGGCTGCCCGTCAATCCGAAAGTGAACTGGAGACACTCGCATGAATTGGATCCGAAGAACATTCCGCCCCGAACAAATCCGTGAGTTGATCCTAATTCTGTTGATCGCTATAATCTTTATTTTCTTCAGCACCCAGATCACAGGTTATTTCAGTCCGCGGATCTTCAACCGCATCACCTCGGATGTGGCGATCATCACAGTCGTGGCAGTTGGTGAGGTGCTGGTGCTGCTGACACGCAATTATGACCTTTCAGTTGGCTCAATTGTGGGCGTGACCGCTTATGTCGTGGGCACCTGGCTGACTCGTGATCAGAATATGCCGCCTTTGCTGGTTGTCGGTCTGGCGATTGGTCTGGGTGCGGCGATGGGGTTGATCAATGGTCTGCTGGTTTCGATTGGCAAGGTTCCATCCATTATTGTTACTTTCGGAACCCTGGCAATATATCGCTCGGTGCTGGTCGAGATTTCCAATGCCAAGACAGTGGTCACCGAACAGCTGCCGCAGTGGTTGCTTGATCTGCCGGGCGCCAATCTGATGACGATCAGCGGGTTTGATATCCGCCCGATGGTCTTGATGGCTTTGATCATCGTGGTTTTGTTCCAAATAATCATCACTTATTTGCCCTGGGGTCGGCAACTGCATGCCATCGGGTCCAACCCTGAAGCAGCGCGGATCGGCGGTTTACCTGCGCAGCGTATCGTTTTATTGGCCTACGTCGTCTGCGGCGCGCTGGCCGGGTTGGCCGGGTTCATGTACCTGGTGCGCTTTGGCAACATCACGGTTGTGGCAGCGCAGGGTATGGAAATGCAAGTTGTGGCGGCTGCAGTTGTGGGTGGCGTTAGCACCAACGGTGGCACCGGCACGATGGTTGGCGCGCTTTTGGGAGCATTTATGATCAACCTGTTGCAGCAAAGTCTGCTGCGCTGGCTGCAGATCAGCGAATTCTGGATCGATGCACTCCTGGGCGCTTTGATCTTGCTGGCGGTGTTGATTGACCACGTCATCATGGGCCGACTGCGTGAATTTTGGGCGCGTTCCGTGCTGCAGATACGCACAGACGACAGTCATTCTGGCGATGAAAATACCGGACCCAAGGAGAACAGCCATGCTGCGTAAGTACGAGCGTTTTCTTAGCTGGGAATATTTGCTGTTGGTTTTACTGGTTGTGATCGTGGTGGTCAACGCAGGCAATACAACCTTTTACTTGCAGCCGGAAAACCAGATTAATCTTTTCCAGCTTTCGATCGAAAAAATCATCGTGGCTTTAGTGATGACTTTTATTATTATCAACGCTGAAATTGACCTGTCTGTGGCTTCCATTATGGGGCTGGCAGCCTGTTCCACCGCTTTTCTATGGACCAATAAAGTGCCCATGGAATGGTGCATTGTGGGCGGACTGCTCTCAGGTGTGGCGGCCGGCATGTTTAACGGCTACATGGTAGCCAAAGTGGGGCTGCCTTCGTTGGTAGTGACCCTTGCGGGTTTGATCGGGTTCCGCGGACTGGCGCGCGTACTATTGGAAGACCGCTCAGTTAGCGGGTTTCCTGAATGGTTTAATACGCTGGGACAGAAGCCTATCGTGGGACCCTTCCCGCTGGCGTTGATCATCTTCTTTGTACTGTTAGTCATCGCGATTGTCATTCTGCAATATTCTGGTTTTGGCCGTTTGGTGTATGTGATTGGTAATAACAAGGATGTGGCTCGTTTTTCAGGGGTAAATGTTTCGCGCGTGAAAATGGCGCTGTACATTGCATCCGGTTTCATTGCCGCACTGGCAGGTTTGCTTTACACAGCCCGTCTTGGGGCTGTGCGCGGCGATACTGGTCTGGGTTTTGAATTGGACGTCATCACTATGGTTTTACTGGGTGGAGTTAGCATTTTTGGTGGCTCCGGTTCGATTTGGGGCGTGCTGCTCTCCATCTTAATCATTCTCAATTTGCGCAACGGAATGGGGCTCGCGAATATCAGCGGGAACACACAGACAGGCGTCATCGGCGTGCTGCTTATCCTATCCGTGCTTTTACCGAATTTTGCCCGGGAAATTCGGGCAGCCTGGAACCGGCGCACTTATGTGCAGCGGGTCAAGGGATCAGAAGAGATAAAAGGAGGATGATAAGAAAAAATATATCGTGTAGTTGTTCCATAACCCTGAAACAATGTAAGTCTCATATTTGACACATACGGAGGAAAGAAATGCTGAAGAAATTTGTAAACACGCTTTTGATCGTAACCATGTTGCTGCTGTCTGCATGCGCCAGCCCCGCGACACCCGCCCCTGCCACTGAGGCGCCTGCTGTTGCTCCTGCCGCGACTACAGCTCCTGTTGTTTCGGACACCGTGGTGAAAGCCGAAACTGGCAAAGCCATCGATATGGTTCTGCTTCCCAAATTCCTGGGCATCGCTGTTTTTGACGAAGCCAACCAGGGCGCGCAGGAAGCTCATAAAGAACTTGGCAATACCGGCAAGCTCCAATTCCTTGGCCCAACCCCCGAAAACAGTGTTGCAGGGCAGATCGAAATTGTGACTAATGCGACCACTCAGGGCGTCAAAGCCATGATGATCAGCAACAACGCTGGTGACCAGATCGTGCCTGCCGTGAAAGCTGCCCGTGAAAAAGGCATGACCGTTGTTACCTGGGATTCCCCGATTCCATCCGGCGATGGTGAACAACTCTTCATCGCTCAGGTAGACTTCGACCAGACCGGCACGGTGATGGCCGATATGGCTCTCAGCATTTTGGGCGCAGATGGCGGCAAGTTCGCCGTTCTGTCAGCCTCCCCGGATGCCGCGAACCAGAATGCCTGGATCGCTTCCATGAAGGAAGCCCTCAAGGATTCCAAGTATGCCAAGCTGCAACTGCTGGATGTTGTTTACGGCAATGACCAGTCTGAAACCTCCTACAAACAGGCGCTTGCGCTGGTTGACAAATACCCGGATATGAAACTGATCATGTCCCCCACCACAGTTGGTATCGTGGCCGCTTCCAAGGCCATGCAAGACGAGAAACTGTGCGATAAGGTCAAGGTCTCTGGTCTGGGTCTGCCCGCTGAAATGGCATCCTACACCAAGAACGGCTGCGCCCCCGAGTTTGCCCTGTGGAGCTTTGTTGACCTTGGTTACGTCAGCTACTATGCTTCCTACATGATCGCCGATGGTCAGTTGAAAGGCGTTGCCGGTGAGAAATTTGAAGCTGGCCGCATGGGCACCTACACCATAGAGAAAGACCCCACCCGCGCGAACGGCCTGCGCATCGTCATGGGGCCGTTCACCGTTTACAATAAAGACAACGTTGGCGCCGCTCCTGAACCTGCCACTCCCGCAGCTGCAAAAGCTGTACCTGGCCAGGCTGTCAAGATGGTACTGCTCCCCAAGTTCCTGGGCATCGCTGTTTTTGACGAAGCCAACCAGGGCGCGCAGGAAGCCCACAAAGAACTTGGTAACACTGAAAAGCTCGAATTCCTTGGCCCAACCCCCGAAAACAGTGTTGCCGGGCAGATCGAAATTGTGACCAACGCGACCACTCAGGGCGTCAAAGCCATGATGATCAGCAACAACGCTGGTGACCAGATCGTGCCTGCTGTGAAAGCTGCCCGCGAAAAAGGTATGACCATCGTTACCTGGGATTCCCCGATTCCCTCCGGCGATGGCGAGCAACTCTTTATCGCTCAGGTAGACTTCGACCAGACCGGCACAGTGATGGCCGATATGGCGCTTAGCATTTTGGGCGCGGATGGCGGCAAGTTCGCTGTTCTGTCAGCCTCCCCGGATGCCGCGAACCAGAATGCCTGGATCGCTTCCATGAAGGAAGCCCTCAAGGATCCCAAGTATGCCAAGCTGGTACTGCTGGATGTAGTGTACGGCAATGACCAGTCTGAAACCTCCTACAAACAGGCGCTGGCACTGGTTGACAAATACCCGGATATGAAACTGATCATGTCCCCCACCACAGTTGGTATTGTGGCCGCCTCCAAGGCTATGACCGATGAGAAATTGTGCGACAAGGTCAAGGTTTCTGGTCTGGGTCTGCCCGCTGAAATGGCTGCCTATACCAAGAGCGGCTGCGCCCCCGAGTTTGCC
>JBBRWF010000312.1:0-5773 GCA_038249405.1 Anaerolineales bacterium | reverse complement strand
GGGTAAAAGCTTCTTTCCAAATTTTCGAATCGATCTTATAGGTTTCTGGATGCGAACCAAAACGAAAATTATGGGTCGGCAGCAAATCGAAATGATCCATAATCTCTACAATATTTGCCGTTCCTACCTTGCGCATTTGGTTTTGCTTGTCATCAAGTGTGGTTATTTCTTTGTTAATCCGCTGACCTGCTTTGCGAATCAATGCCATATCAGCAACACCATTTTTGTCACCACCCATATCGCTAAAGCGAATCACGATTGCCTTGATGTGTTTATCACGGAAAACACGACCCGCGCCGCCACGTCCGGCCTGCTTGAGCCTTGTTTCCTTTCTGCGAACATCATACCAGGAAGAATTTATTGCGGCATACCTGATATGTTCTGCAGCCTGACCGGCCGACAACACAGCAATAGAACGTTTTCCTTTCTCGTCTATCCCATAGCGTGATGTCATCAAATTTCCAAGTTCATGAGAATCGACAGCGCCAAGATCGTACTTTTCTATTGTTACGCTACCTGTGTCGCCATCAATAAAGATAACCACATCATCAGCAGCTTTTCCTTGAATTTCTAAGGCATCGAATCCCGAGAATTTCAAAAAAGGTGCAAAATATCCACCCACATTGCTGTCAATTACGTTTTCTGTTAGCGGGCTTAATGTTACAACTGTAGACTTTCCGCTACCCGGGTATGCGGTAATTCCACAAATAGGGCCATTCGCAAATATCAATTCGTTTTGCGTATCACTCCACTTAGTTGATGGACTCACTGCATCCCACAGCAATTTAAGAGCAAAACCTCTCCCGCCAGTAAACAAATCCTTCATCGTCTGTGTTACCGGTTTTTCACAAATAATGTTTGTACTCAAGTTTATATACAAAGATCTGTTAGCGTACCCGTTTTCTATCGAATGCAAATCATAAGAAAACTTTCCGAGACAAGTTGGTGCTTCAGTATTAACAGTCAGTTCCATCTAAAACCTCCAGAAACGTTTAGGAACAAAATATCGGCATAAAGAACATTTTTATTATCATAGAAACTTTGAGTTATGTCTACTGACTATATTCACTTTTTTATAGTGTCAAGATAACTGGTTTGGGTTATGATCTAGTCCTGACAGGTAATATTGATCATAAATTCTTGGTTGGCCTTAAAGTACATGTCTTTTTCTTTGATAAAATAGAGGCCAATGCAACCTCTAAAAACTGCCTTGGCCTGGCTCTTTACCTTTTGAATATAAAGAAAGTTACAAATTAAATTATCATGCCCTGGAATCCTGACCAGTACAATAAATTTCAAACCCAACGGTCCGCACCTTTTGATGACTTGCTTAATTTAATTCTGGTTCGCCCAGGATTAAACGCTGTCGATTTGGGATGTGGCACCGGTGAGCTTACTGAAAAATTAGCCAGTTTTTTACCTGACAGCAATGTGATCGGATATGACAACTCTCAAGAGATGCTGGATAAGGCGGTTGCGAGAAAAAGGCCCGGATTAAATTTTGTACATGGTGATCAAGCAGAACTACCGGGGAAATGGAATCTGATATTTAGCAATGCTGCATTGCAGTGGAGTGAGAACCATGCACAATTAATTCCTTTTTTGTATGAAAAATTGGATTTTGGCGGGCAAATCACGATACAGGTACCGTCCAACCATACACATGTATCACACAAGTTAATTTTTCAAACCGCCCAGCAAGAGCCATTCAAATCTGCGCTAAATAATTATGTGAGAATATCACCTGTGTTGACAATAGAACAATATGCTCAGTTATTTTTTAACCTGGGCGCCGAGAATATTATTGTTTTTGAGAAGGTTTATTGTCATGTTCTTAACAACTCGGATGAGGTGGTAGAATGGGTATCCGGCACAGCCCTGGTACCTTATTTTGAGCGATTGGGTACACAAAAGTTAGATTTTCTGGAAGAAATCAGGAGAAAATTTCGGGATAGTATGCCAGACATTCCCCTTTTCTATCCATTCAAAAGAATTCTGATTTCTGCCCAAAAACCGAGGTAGCCATGGCCCAGGAAGATCGTAGTTCTCTTATTTCCCGTATCGGAACTTTTTTTGTTCTAATCGCGATATTAGTTTTAATCCTGTTCGTAGTATCTGATGTATCTAATAAAACCAACTTTGTTTACTTTATCGTCGCTCTAATTTTATTTGTGTTGGGTTTGGTTTTTAAAAGAAAAGGCGCGGTACCCACACAACCCAACAAGCGCTTTGAAGGTGTTCGAAAATGGCAGCAGCGTCAGCGCGATGGAAGATCCAAAAACGATAAAAATATAAAGAAGTAATCACGCCGCCTATCTTGAAAAAATCCAAATACAGGGTAATTCATAATGTCTAAACTCACATCACTCAAAGACGCAATAGCGCTCCATGTAAGCGATGGCGATATTATTTATGCCGCCGGGTTCACGCACCTGATACCCTTTGCCGCAGGCCATGAAATCATTCGCCAAAACAAGAAAAACTTGACTCTGGCTCGCGCAACTCCAGATTTAATTTATGACCAGCTGGTTGCTGCCGGATGCGCCAGAAAAGTAATTTTCTCTTATATGGGAAATCCTGGAGTAGGTTCTCTGCGCATTATCAGGTCTGCCCTGGAAAAAGGGCAACTGGAATGGGAAGAGTACTCTCATTTTGGAATGATTACCCGGCTGCAAGCCGGAGCTTCTGGTTTGCCATTTTTACCGATGAAACAAACCGGGGCAACTGATTTGGAACGCGCCAATCCACAAATCAAACGGGTTACAGACCCCTATTCTGGAGAAGAAGTCATTGTCGTCCCTGCCCTAAACCCGGGCGTAGCGATTATTCACGTACAGAGAGCTGACAAAAATGGGAATGCGCATCTTTGGGGAATTGTGGGCGAACAGAAAGAGGTGGCCTTTGCAGCCAAAAAGATAATTTTGACTGCGGAAGAAATTGTAGACGAATCAGTCATTAGATCAGACCCGAATCGAACTCTTATTCCAGGTTTTATAGTCAGCTCTGTGTGCCATGTACCTTTCGCAGCACACCCAAGTTATGCCCAGGGCTATTATGATCGTGATAATGAGTTTTATCTAAGCTGGGACAAAATTAGCGAAAACCCCGAAAGTGTCAAGAAATATCTGGACGAATGGGTTTATAACATTCATGATCGCGAAGAATATTGGCACAAACTCGGTGCTGAAAAGCATGCCGCACTAAAAAATAAACCTCGTATAAGTGCAACTGTTGACTATGGAGATTATTAATAGCAGGGGTTTGTGAATGATTCAACACACTGATTTTGGCGGAGTAGGTGAATCTATTCACTTTGTACACGCAAACGGGTATCCACCTGCGTGTTATTTTCCCTTACTAGCACAATTCAAAACGTCATATCACGTTTTCGCAATGCATCTAAGGCCTTTGTGGCCCGATGCCAATCCAAAACAAATAAAGGATTGGCATCCCCTTACAAATGATTTTATGTGTCACATCAAAGAGAATTCTAGCAGTCCTGTGATTGCTATTGGTCATTCGGTTGGCGCGATTGTCGCGCTACGTGCGGCAATCGCTTTTCCAGACTATTTCAAGGCATTGATTTTGATTGACCCGGTTTTATTTTTACCAAACATCATCCTGATCTGGAACCTGGCAAGAATGCTAGGGTTGGGTCATAAAGTTCACCCACTAATTCCGGGAGCACTTAAACGCCGCCGAATATTTAATGATCTTGATCTCCTGTTTGAATCATACCGGCAGAAAAAAATCTTCCGTTATTTTGACGACACATCTCTATGGGCATATATTCGCGGAATAACCGTCCCATCCAGGGTTTCAGGCTATGAATTAGCCTATTCGCCAGAATGGGAAGTGCAAATATACGATAGCGGTGTTTCGAAAGATATGGATATTTGGAAGAATTTAAGTTCTTTAAAAGTGCCCACATTAATTTTGCGCGGAGCAGAAACTGATACTTTTTTGCCCCAAACAGCCAAACGCATAAAACAACTCTCCCCACAAATTCGTATCGTTACTATTGAAAAATCTACTCACCTCGTTCCTCTTGAAAAGCCAAAAGAAACATTCGAATCAATCCATAGTTTTCTGAAGGAGATTTTATGACTGAAACTGTCTACTCAGCCGCCGAATTGATGATAGTAAATGCTTCGCGCTTATTACAAGACAATGATGTGGTTTTTGTAGGTGTTGGACAACCTAACCTTGCTTGCAACCTTGCCAAGCGCACACACGCCCCCGGATTAACGATGATATATGAAGCTGGCGTAATCGGGGCCGAACCAACACGCCTGCCCCTCTCAATTGGCGATCCTACTCTAGTCAGCGGCGCTCTATCTGTTGTGAGCATGTATGATATTTTTTCACTTTATCTACAGCGAGGTAATGTGGATGTCGGTTTCCTGGGTGGTGCTCAAATTGATAGATTTGGCAATATTAATGCAACAATAGTGGGCAATGACTACGCGCACCCTAAAGTTCGTCTGCCAGGCTCAGGTGGGGCTCAAGAAATCGCTGCATGGGCAAACCGTTGTTACATTATGACACCACATCAAAAACGCAGGTTTCCTGAAAAGGTAGACTTTCTAACCTCCGCCGGTTATCTTGGCGGAGCCGATGACCGAAAAAAAGCTGGTTTGCGAGGAAAAGGCCCCGTCTGCGTTGTAACAGATATCGGTCTGCTCGAACCCGACACGAATGGAGAATTGATTCTTACAGCCCTGCATCCAGGGAAGACGGTCGAGCAGGCAAGAGAAAATACTGGATGGAATTTACGGATAGCCGATAATTTAAGAATCACGGAACCAGTCAACGAGTCTGAGCTGATGATATTGCGGACCCAATTAGATCCAACAGGAATTCACCTGAAGAATGGCTAATAAAAGTCCCAACCCAATTCGCGTTATTTTCTTTGTTTCAAGCGGTGATCGCTTGCGAGCTGGATGGCGATTGATTTTGCATACCATTCTTATCTTGGTATTTAGCGTTGTGCTCGGAATAATTATTTTTATACCTGTTGGATTACTTAATATTAACTTTGACTCGCCCATAGCATTATTAGCCAACGAAATAACTCTTGGGATTTCCATCACAGCGGCAACGTTCTTATCCCGACGTTTTTTAGATAAGCAGTCAATGGAAAGCCTTGGCCTAATCCCCGGCATCCAATCAGTTATCGACATTTTAGTTGGATTTTCGATCACATTTTTCTTGATGGGCTTGGTTTATGGAATAGAATTTTCATTGGGATGGACAAAATTTGAAGGCTTTGCATGGTCTTCAGTACCGCTGCCAACGCTGGCAAGTGACCTGGGCATCTGGCTTTTAATTTTCCTTCTCGTCGGATGGCAAGAGGAGCTTCTCTCTCGCGGATATCATCTTCAAACAATTACCAGCGGTTCAAATTTGACCATCGGAGTTCTCTTCTCTTCCGCAGTTTTTGGCATTCTTCACATCTTTAATCCGGGGGCATCTTGGATCTCAACATTGGGTATCGTTCTCGCAGGATTCTTCCTGGCGCTGCCATATATACTCACAAGGCAATTATGGTTATCCATTGGATTACACATTGGATGGAATTTTTTCGAAGGGGTGGTTTTTGGATTCCCGGTAAGCGGCTTGGAAACTTTTCAATTGTTACGACATAAAGTAACCGGGCCGGAAATATGGACCGGCGGTGCATTTGGTCCTGAGGCCGGGTTGATTATTATCCCAGCTCTGGCGCTAGGTTCCCTGCTTATTTTTGCCTATTCCAAATCGAAAATCAGAAATC
>JBBRWF010000311.1:0-5805 GCA_038249405.1 Anaerolineales bacterium | reverse complement strand
GTGGGAAGCTGGGCAGGATGCCAACCAGGAAGATGAGCACACTGCTGATCTGATCGCCTTTCCAGATCAGGCCGGTGACGAACCATAAAATGGCAAAGTGGGTGACCCCTGATAAGAGCGGGGCTGCCAGTGACTGCCAGATGAAAAAGCGTTGAGGATAGCAGTAGCGGTTGTTGATGATGTAAGCTGTAATGCCTTTGAAGAATAACCCGACAAAATAGGCGATGATCAGGGCGGTGACCTGGAACCTTTCCAACAAGATCCAGGCCAGGATAACGCGAATGACCTGTTCGGAGAAGACGAGAATGGATTTTAGATAGGGTTTGTTCGCGCCGAGTTGGACATTATCGCCGACCCAGGATGGATATTGAAATGCGCCCCAGATGATGAGCGGGATTACATAAACGGCAGCGCGTTGGAATTCCATGCCGGAAGCGCCTATGATGAAACGGGGGGCAACCGCCAGTAAAACAGCCGCCAGAAAGGCGCTGACCAGGCCGTTATATTTGTAGGCCATGACGGTGTAATACTGGGCAAGCAGCTTTTTCCCGCTGGAAAAAGCCTCTGAGATGGCCGGCATGACGCCATCATTGAGGGTCTGGGTGACGTTGAAGGCAAAGATGAAGTTTTGGGCCATGCCCCAGTTGCCCCAGATTTCGGCATAATTGATCAGGCGCGCCTGCGTGATGGCGATCTCGGCGGCCTGACCAAAGGACCAGGCGGCAGAACCGAGCATTTCGAAAACCCCGAACTTGAAACTTGTTTTTATGATATCCCAGTCAAAGTGCGCCATAAAGAGAATGCGGACGTTATAGCGGGCGCGGCGGTACAGCCAAAAACCCCATAAGAAGGTGCATAATTCAGCGGCATAGGCTGCCATACCCAGGCCGAGCAAGCCGCCAGTGGCGCGGCCGTACATGGGATTTGATTTGCCCCATAGGAACATGAGGGTTACAAAAATGGGCTGCATTAGCATGGGCATGATCACGTTCAGGCCGATCTCGAGCAGGCGCGAATAGTCGAGCCGTTGAAAACCGGTGAGCGCATGTCTGAAAACCTGATAGAAGCCGGGGACCTGGATGATGGCATGGATGATAATGCTCCAGGCGTAGAGCGCGTAGGCTGAGCGGGGCGCAAAAGTGCTAGCCAGGCCAATGACAAGAGATACCTGTACAGCGCCTGAAAGCACCTGCCACCAGACGAAAACCTGTCCGTATTGAATACCTTTTTTGGGGTCGTGGACGCGGTATTCTGAAAGATATTTGATGAAGGCAATGCTGGTGCCCATGTCGAAAAACAGCCAGGCCACGTTGAAAAACTGGGTGACACGGCCCCAAATGCCCAGCGCCTGGGCGGAAGGCAGGATGAAAACAGGCAGGATCAGGTTTTGGAAAATGATCAGAGGGATGAAGAGCACCAGCCCGATGGAGAGCGCCACCAAAAAACCACCCAGCGGGCGGTGGAAGCCGACATTTTCCCACTGGGGGGAGGTTGACTGTGTGGCGAGTTTATCGTGTTCGAGGGTGATTTCATCGAGGGCTTCGGGGTGTGCCAGGCTGTAGCGCCGCACAAAGAAGAAGACGGTAAAGGTGGTTGCCAGCATGAGGCCCATGAAGACTAACAGGATATTTCTTTCATCAGCGTGGGGCACAGGGCTGGCGGGATAATCGGCGAAGGCAAGCGGTGTTCTGCCGCCCGCCCGCAGGGTGAGGTGATAAACCAGGTAATTAAAATAGGCCCATTCCTGGATTTGGGTGTTGGAGGTGGTGTTTAAAATACCATTGAAAACGTAGATATTGGGACGCGCCTGCCAGAGCACCCATTCGCCGTTTTCGTAGGTTGTTACCAGTGGTTGGACGGATGAGAGCGGCGTGAGCATTTCGAAGCGTTCACGCGCCTGGGGTGAGCTGTTCCAGGCGATTTCTTTCAGGAGGGGGTCGTCAATTTTTATTTCTGTTAATGAAACGGGGTTCTCTTTGCGGGCCAGGGTGACCGGAAAGCCAAGCAGCAACGCGACGGTTGCTGAATCAGATTGCGCGCCAGGGATCAATACCAGACCGGCTCCGGCTTGAATGCGGGCAGCGATTTCGGCTGCGCGGGGCGTGGCGCCGTTCAGAAAGAAAACATCGGCCTGGGCCGGGTCATTGACGAAAGTGAAGGTACCTGCGGGCGCCAAGGTAAGTGCTGTTTTGACCGCCCCTGGCTCACCGGCATAAAATACGCGCAGGGGATTGCCTGCGCTGGCGACACCCACCTGGGAAAAGAGAAGAATGCAAGCGATCAGAAAAACGATTATCTTGCGCATAGGTAGACTCCGGCCGGGAAGTTGTAGTTGGTGAAAAATTGCTTTATTGGAATTAGCATACAGGAGAAATGAATTTGGCGCAAGTGATAGGGGTGATTAGAATGTTTTACTTTTTTGAGAGAGGCAGGGGTTTCTTAAAGTCTTTGTTAAAAGGCTTTTTACCACTGAGCGCGCAGAGAACACGGAGAAAAGGTATAAAACTCTGCTTCCCTTGCTAAAAAGGGTCTGAATCTTGCTTTCTCTCAAATCGGTGGAGACTGTAAGAAAGCCTTGTTTAGAGATGTAATCCATCTTTATAGTTGTTCTTTCATCCTTTATAATCAAGACATGAGTGAACCAAAAAACCGCACGATTGACCCGCAAGCAAAACCTGATGACCGCGTGGATCATGCCCTGCGCCCGCAGAAATTGGGTGATTTGATTGGGCAGGATCAGGTGAAGGAAAACCTGGCGATTTTGATTGCCGCTGCACGACAGCGCGGCGAGTCATTGGACCATGTGCTGTTTTATGGTCCGCCTGGGCTGGGGAAGACCACACTGGCGAATGTGCTTGCGAATGAGATGGGTGTCAATATTAAGACGACTTCCGGCCCGGCGATTGAACGCGCCGGGGACCTGGCGGCGATCCTGACCAATTTGCGGGCAGGGGATATTCTCTTTATTGATGAAATCCACCGCCTGGGGCGCGCGGTGGAGGAAGTACTGTACCCGGCGATGGAGGATTTTTCGCTGGATATCATCATTGGCAAGGGACCTTCGGCGCGGTCAATCCGGCTCAAGCTGCCTAAATTCAGCGTGGTGGGCGCTACAACCCGCCTGGCGCTGGTTACGGCGCCGCTGCGCGCCAGGTTTGGAGCGGTATACCGCCTGGATTATTATGATGAACCGGCGATGCGCAAGATCGTTGCGCGCGCGGCAGGGATGCTTAAAGTGACTGCCGACGAAAGCGGCATCAACGAAGTGGCGCGGCGCGCGCGCGGTACGCCGCGTATTGCACTGCGGCTGCTGCGCCGGGTGCGCGATTTTGCACAGGTGCGTTCGAACGGGGTGGTCACGATGGAAATTGCATCCAGCGCGCTGGACCTGCTGCAGGTTGATCCGCTGGGTCTGGATGAGGTTGACCGCCGGGTGCTGAAAGCGATCATCGAAAAGTTTGGCGGGGGGCCGGTTGGGCTGAACACTATCGCGGCTTCGATCAGCGAAGAAGCAGATACCATCATGGATGTGGTTGAGCCGTATTTGCTTCAGATGGGCTTCCTGGACCGCACCTCCCAGGGGCGGGTGGCGACACGGTCTGCATACGAACATCTAAAAATTGCCTACCCGGAAAACCGGGAGCAGCCGCGTTTGCTGTGAAAATGGGGACCTTTTTTCATGCTGCGCGAATTTTCCCTGGATACGCCTCAGGTTAACCTGAATTTGGCTGGAGGGCCTGCGAACGGGCCTTTATTGCTTCTTTTGCATGGGTTTACCAACCGATGGCAGGTATTTCTGCCGGTGTTGCCTGAACTTATCCAGAACTGGCACGTAGTGGCCTGCGATTTTCGGGGTCATGGAAAATCGGGGCGGGTGGAGGGCGGCTATACGGCGGCAGGTTTTTTTGCGGATGCTGCAGCGGTTTTACAGCACTTTGGGCAAGAACCAGTTTTTATCCTGGGACACTCAATGGGCGGTTCAATCGCGTTGCACCTGGCGCAAGAATACCCGGAGAGAGTGCGCGCGGTGGTAACTGGCGATACTTCGCTTGACCTGACTGTGCATGTGGATGTGATGAATAATCGTCGCAATACAAAGCTGTTTGGGCTGCGACGCAAACTGGCGGGAAAGCCGGTAGACGAGCTATTGCGGCGCGGTCTACTGCCTGAAACGGCGGTTGAGATGTGGCAGCTTGACCCGGCGGTGATGGATTATCATGCTGAAGGGCGGGTGGAAGGCTTTTTTGCGGATATAAAGGATGTGGATTTTGGCAAAATTTTCTGTCCGCTGCTGCTGACACAGGCCAACCCGGCCAAAGGCGGATTGCTGCAGGATGCGGAAATTCCGGGAGTGTTGGCGGGTAATGCGCAGTTCAAATTCTTGCGCTTTGATACAGGGCATGACCTTGAGATTGGCAAAGGCAGTGATTCAGCGTTTTTCAAGGCGGCGCTGGCATTTTTTCAGCATGTGCGGGAGAAATCTGTTTGAGCCAACCCACCGTTGTCACTTTTGATGAGACTCAGGTAGAATGTCAGCGGTCGAGCGGGTTGGTGGAGCGTGTTTGCTGGCTGAGAATATAACAAAACTGAGTGAGGGAATTTCCTTCCTGTGAAAACTTCCGATTTTTATTATCATCTTCCCGAAACATCCATTGCTCAGACACCGGTAGAGCCGCGCGATTCGTCGCGCCTGCTGGTTTTGAAACGTGCAACTGGTCAGATTGAGCATCGAATTTTTCGTGAGATCGGGGCTTTTTTGCGCGCGGGCGATTTGCTGGTGTTGAATGAAACGCGCGTCATCCCGGCGAGGATGTTTGCGTATAAAGAAACCGGCGGAAAAATAGAGATTCTCCTGCTGCGGCGGGAAGATGCATTTACCTGGGAGTGCCTGGTGGGGGGTAAAGGGCTGGTTAACGGCAAGCGCGTCACTTTGCAAGATGGGTTGCAGGCTGAAATTATTGAAGTCCTGGACGGCTCGCGGCGACGGGTGCGTTTTGAAGAGCCAGTTGAAGCGCATCTTTCGCTGGATGGGCAAATGCCTCTGCCGCCCTATATCCATGAAAAGCTGAGCGACCCGGAACGTTACCAGACGGTGTATGCCAAAACACCTGGCTCTGCGGCGGCTCCGACCGCAGGATTGCACTTTACGCCGCGTTTGCTGGATGAATTGCGCGCACAGGGGGTGCAACTGGCAACAGTCACGCTGCACGTAGGGTTGGATACCTTTGCCCCGGTGACGGAAGACGACCCGGTTGAACATAAAATTCACACGGAGTGGTGTGAGATGACGGCGGAAACTGCCGATAAAATTAATCAGACAAAACAGGCTGGCGGGCGGGTGATTGCGGTTGGCACTACCAGTGTGCGGACGCTCGAAAGCGCCGCGGCATTGGCGGTGGGAAATGATGTGGTTGCTGCGATGGCCGGGCCTACGTCCATTTTTATCCTGCCGGGTTACAAGTACAAAGCTGTGGATGCAATGGTCACAAATTTTCACCTGCCAAAATCAACGCTGATCATGATGGTGAGCGCTTTTGCAGGGCAGCAGCTGGTATTGGAAACGTATCAGACTGCCATCATTGAGGGGTACCGGTTCTTTTCGTTTGGGGATGCCATGTTGATTGTTTAGCACACACCTGTCTGGCAAGCCGGGCGCATCTCAGAGATCGGAGGAATAGACCATGGAAGAAAAATTTGGCACGGTTCAGAAAAGCTAAAAAAGTGGTCACAGCAGCTTTACAAATTATGCCATGGACTGTTGCCGGGTACATAACGAAATAGCCCCGGTAGAACGGGTAGGATAAT
>JBBRWF010000310.1:0-5807 GCA_038249405.1 Anaerolineales bacterium | reverse complement strand
TGAAGAAGGTTGCCCCAGGGCGGCGTGATTCATGCTGGATGTGAATGTGCCGTCCGCCGTGTTCGCGAAAGCATTGCAGCAGTGCCGCGGCCTTCTTGCCCGCATCCAGCGCACCTTCCAGTTCCATTTTCCCGCCGGGGAAGTAATCGTTTTGAATGTCAATGATCAGTAAGGCTGTATTCATTTTTTCTCCAGGATCAATTTACGTGACAATTGTTAGAAATGGCCTATTCTTCAAAATAATCCGAGTCAAGTCGCTTGAGTTCGTAAGATGCTACCAGGTTAACTCCCACATTGTAATCAATCATTAATTGGCTGAATGTTTCCCCATCTATCAGAATGATTTTGTTTTCAATACGTGAAGCAAAATCTTTTGCCTCTTTTGTAAAACTGGATGTAGTAATGAAAATACCTTTTTTGGCGCGTTGGCCTTGTAATGCACCCGCAAATTTTTGAATTTCTGGTCTGCTGATTTGATTTTCTTTGTCCCATTTCTTTGCCTGTACATAAATCACATCCAACCCCAATCTATCTTCGTTGATAATTCCGTCAATGCCTTCATCGCCACTTCTACCAATGGCTTTACCAGCATCCTGACGAGTACCACCATACCCCATCTTAACGAGAACATCTATAACCAAACGTTCAAAGAACGTTGGGGTACATCGCTTTATGGTTGTAAGTAATTCTGATGAAAGGGTTTGTCGTAATGACTGGTAAGCTGCGTCCATTGATTCTTCAGGTGTTTGCGTACCTTCAGAAATTACAATATCACTGGGCTCCCCGTTGAGTTCATCCCTTTCACGGCGAGTTCGGAATTGATTGAATTCGTTATATTGCTGTAGAAACCGGATATCAATGATTGGAGGTGGGTTTTTCAATACTTCTAGCCCTCGAGAAGTTATCAGGAATTTTCCTCTACCAGATTTTGATAATAAATCTGATCTCCTCAAATATGTCGCAGCCCAGCCAACGCGATTATCGAAGCGGGATTGACGTCCACTGGGTAATAATTCTATACGCTCTTGTTCAGTTAGCATAAATTGTTGAGCCAAGGTATTAATTGTATCCCTTGAAGAATGTTCTTTTTGATCCCCTGATAGTTTTAGAATTGGCAGCATAAGAGTTTGAAAGTCGGGAATTGTCATATTATTTTCCTCAATTAAAATATAACTTCACAATAGTTTAAACTTTCTGCCTATTTCCTGCCAAAATCTGCCGGGTTTTCGCCCCACATCTCGGTATCCCACTTCAATATCTTGTTGGAATAGCGATTTTCGCCCAGCCATGCTTCTGCCTGGGCGATCAGGGTAAATAACTGGCCGTTTGCGGGGGTTCGTTCCAGTTTGGTACGGCATTTTTTTACCTTGATCCACAAAATGGCATTTTCCGAATCAGAATAGAGCGGCCAGTTTGACTGTTTTTCTGCCAGCCAGGTGAGACCTTGCACGATTGCCAGAAATTCGCCCACATTGTTTGTGCCGTGGGTATACGGTCCCAGTTTAAAGATCTGTTTGCCGCTCTCCGTCTCCACTCCGCGCCACTCCACCGGGCCGGGCACACCGGCGCAAGCCGCATCCACGCTGATGGACGGCAGGCTCGGGCGGGTGAGCGCCATTTTCCATTGGCCTGCACTGGCGGGTTTCCCTGCAAACTGGTCATACGCGCCGCGGTAGGCAGCTTCTGCAGCAGCCTGGCTGTCAAACGCCTTGTATTGTGCGCCCGTAAAGCCAGAAACCTGCGCGGAGCAGGCTTCCCAGGTATTAAAGACCCCGCTGCGACGTCCTTTCCAGACTACATAATATTTTTGTTTTGCCATGCATCTATTTTAACAGGTTAAAAACAAAAACGCACACCATGGACTGAAGTGTGCGTTTTTGTGGCCTGTCAGTTCGCGCTTTATTTGCGGGTGCTGAATTTGAAGAGCAGGTACAGCGGGCAAACCCCTATGGCAGCGGTTGCAAACATGACCAGCCCCAATGCGTAAACCACCCACATCCATGCGCCGCTGACTACGCCGGTCAGTCCCACAGTGAACAGAATAATGCCAATCACAACACGCGCAATACGGTCCCAATTTGCTTCGTTCATAGTCATTTGATGCCTCCGGAGTGTTTGAAAATAGGATGGTTACATTTTCTTTGATGCAAGTATACGAAATAAGTTGCACTTTTTTGTAATTGTACACACTTTGTGAATTATCTACCAGGGCATCCCAATTCCTTGCCTTCCCAAGCGAGCGAACCAATCGCAACTTTCTGGGAATTGCCAACCATGAACTGCCGCTATCAATAAATAGCATCCGGCTCTCAGAAAGCCTTCAAGGTCTCAGAACTTGGGCTTGACGAATATTGATTATATTTTTATAATAAAAACCTAATTTATTAGGAGAGAAAAATGACATACGCTCACCCCGAATACCTGGTAGATACCGCCTGGGTTGCTGAAAACCTGAACAACCCGGCTGTCCGCATCCTTGAATCAGACGAAGACGCACTTTTATACGTAGTGGGGCACATCCCCGGAGCGCAGCAGGTGGATTGGTTCACTACTCTGCAGCACCCGCTGCGGCGCGATTTTTTAAGCAAGGAACAATTCGAGCAGACTTGCGCGCGCCTTGGAATCAGCAACGATACTATTGTCGTTTTTTACGGCGACAAATCCAACTGGTTTGCCTGTTACGCGTTGTGGCTTTTCCAATACTACGGCCATGAAAAAGTCCGCATAATGAACGGCGGACGCATCAAGTGGGAGCTTGAAAATCGCCCCCTGGTGAAGGATGTGCCGGTTTACCCACAGGCACACTACACCGCTAAAGCCGCCGATAAGAGCCTGCGCGCTTTTCGAACCGATGTGTTCTCACACATAGAAGACCAGCGCCCCCTGGTGGATGTGCGCTCGCCCAAGGAATTTACCGGCGAGATGTTGCACATGGCCAATTATCCCCAGGAAGGCGCCACGCGCGGCGGTCATATCCCGGGCGCGGTCAGCATTCCATGGAGCACGGCTGTCAACGAGCAGGATGCCACCTTTAAGACACCCGAAGCGTTGAAAGAACTGTATGAGGGCAAGGGCATTCTGCCTCAGGATGAAATCATTGCCTATTGCCGTATCGGTGAGCGCTCCTCGCTTACCTGGTTTGTGCTGCGTTACCTGTTAGGCTATCCCAGGGTGCGGAACTATGATGGTTCCTGGACTGAATGGGGCAATCTGGTAGATGCCCCGATTGAAAAGTAAGTCTTTTGAGGCCGCATGACAATCCCGCAAAAATTACAGGAAATCATCGAAGATTTTGCCCTGGCCTCGCGCCAGGAAAAAGTCGAGATGTTGGTTCAGTATTCCGATTCGCTCCCGCCTCTGCCAGACTGGCTGAAGGGGGAACGCGACAAAATGGAAGCTGTACCTGAGTGCCTGACCCCTGTCTTTTTGTTCGCGGAAAAACAGGCGGATGGCGGGTTGGTTTTTCACTTTGACATTCCGCCTCAATCTCCCACCGTACGCGGGTTGGCGGCCATTCTTGCGAATGGTTTGAGGGGGGAGAAACCGGAGCAGATCATTTCGCTGCCCGCCGATTTTTACACACCCATGAATCTGCAGGAAGCGATCAGTTACCAGCGCTTGAACGGCTTTCAGGGTGTGCTCTCGCACATGAAGCAAGCCGCAGTCAAGTTGATGAACGAGTAAGCTCGTGTGCCTGAAACCCAGGCTGTGTTTTCTTTTGTAAAGCCCGTAGACATGTCGGATTAAGATGTCTATCGGGCTTTTTTGATGGGGGCTGGCAGAATAATATCACCTTGCTTTTGTTCCATCGCTTGCGTCCACCAGTTTGGGCCGCCTCTCAGGTACAAATCCAATGTTCCATCGCAGCGCAAAATATAGGTTGGCTTTTTCTCGTTTTCTGGCATTTCAGGCACCAGGTCATGTACCCGGGCTGTGGAAATATCAAGCAGCTGGAAAGGCTTGCCGCTGATGAGTCATCCTGGGCAAGCAGCTGATTTACGCGCGTTCGCACTTCAGGGTTGGGGATTTGATTGATATCCAGCCGGTACCTTTTCACCCAATGCTGGAGCACAAGCGCGATGCCCTGAGTATGGCAGGCGTAATCCGGATCGTTGTTGGAGCTTAACGCCTGCCTGGCACGCCGAATGATTATATTGTGTCCAATGCAATCCCAATCGTACCATCGCAACTCACTGAAAGAAGGATTTCCGAGAAAATAATGGATTTCGCCCAGGCATGTCACTGGGCCTGTGTAACTCTCCAGAACCACCTCAACGACCAGCACTCTTGGGTTGGAGCTGGTCTTCTCCGTAACGGTCAATGACTTTAATAGCCGAATAGCCGGGAAGGCTTGAGTCAAATTGCTCCTTGATCAGCTGGAAGTCGCTGGGTGAGCTGAAATACCACATCACTCCCCCTGAAGCAGCCGCCAGGAAAATTTTGATAGCGGAAGACAAGAACTTTCTCATAACATGTTACCGGGCCTGTCAGGGTTTTAGTATTGCAAAGGTACTCAGCGTGACAATCTGGTCAGCCAGGCGGCGCAAACCACCCCTGATAGGCCAAAGGCCAGATCGTACAGGCTGGGGGTGCGCAGGGGAAACCAGAACTGGCTTAATTCTTCCAGCGCCGCCAGCAAGATTACCAGCAGCGCGCTCAACGGGAATGAACGGCCAGCCATGCTTACCTGTCTTGAAAAAGCGCGTATCCCCAGAAAAGCCAGAATCCCGTAAAGAATGAAATGCCCAAGCCAATCGCCGCCAGGATAACGGTAAATATTGCGCACCCAGACCGGCATCGAGCCGCGATCGGCTGCAATAGCAACGGCCAGCATAAAGAGCAGAAATGCTCCCGCCAGCCAGCGCCAATGGTTCTGCCTCATGGAAGTACGACTGGTGCCAATTTCGTCCAGCTTTCGCCGCCGTCGGTGGTCTTCCACAAAATGGCGGTTGCCTGATCTCCAGAAAGCGCCCAGCCGCTGGTTGGGCTGACAAAGTTATACTGGGTCACATAATCCGGCCCGCCCTGGTTCATATCGAAATTCAGGTTGTCGGGCAGGGTGCGCCAGGTTTGACCGCCGTCATTTGTGGCGCACAAATTGCGGCCGCAGCGCACAAAAACATCCAGCGGGGAAATGATCTGGACAGAATCGAACTGGCTGGTAGTGCTTTCCAACAGCGCAGGGGCCGCTGTCCAGCTTTGACCGCCGTCCTGAGTGCTGTACAGCGCCAGAACACTGAAAGCCAGCGCCCCATCTGCGCCATATTTTATGATATTGACCGGCAGCAAGCCCTGTGGCCCAAAGAAGCGCATCGGTTTGGGGCCAACCAGGCCGCCGGCGTATTTGGGATCAGGGAAGGGCAGCTTCAAGTCTTTCCAGTTTTGGCCCAGGTCGGTTGAAACTGCCAGGCGAACCGCTCCCGCTGAATCGTTTGCCAGGTCGCCATAGGAAATTACGGCGCGTGTGCTGTCGTAATACAGGCCGTCCCCGCAGATATTGCACAGGTGGACGGTTCCGGCAGGCAGTCCGGGTTCGGGCGAGGGGGCGGTGAGCAGGATCGGCGCCCAGCTTTGGCCGCCATCGCTGGTTGAGTACATGTTCAGATACAGGTTTCCCGCTCCAACCCCCGCTACCTGGGCTACCCCGTCGTTCGGGTTGCTAAATTCATACCAGGCGTTTTGTGGCGAATCGATCGTCGGCAGGGTTGTCCAGGTTTTTCCGCCGTCGCTGGTGCGCAGCAGGCTGCTGGCGCTGGTGGCCTGATCAAAGACTGGCAGCCAGGCTGTCTGGGCATCCAGGTAAAAAC
>JBBRWF010000309.1:0-5840 GCA_038249405.1 Anaerolineales bacterium | reverse complement strand
GGTGACCTGCTGCCTGTAGAAAATCAGACCATTCGGCCGCATCCATGCCGAGGCTGTGCTGTGCGGCCGGGAATTGCGCAGATTGCACATCGGTGATGTATTCGGCGAAGGCCTTTTGCATCTCATCGTGCAGGTTGGCGTATTTTTTTACGAAGTGAGGGGTGAAGCGCTCGAACAGCCCCAGCAAATCATGTGAAACCAGCACCTGACCATCACAACCTGCGCCTGCGCCAATTCCGATGGTTGGAATGGAAACCTGATGCGAGATGTACTCGGCAAGCTGAGCGGGAACCGATTCGATTACCAGGCTAAAGCAGCCGGATTCTTCCAACAGGCGAGCATCTTCAAGCAGGCGCATGGCAGCCCGGGCGGTTTTCCCTTGAGCGCGGAAACCACCCAGTTGGTGCACAGACTGGGGGGTGAGCCCCAAGTGGCCCATAACAGGAATACCGGCCTCCACAATGGCCCGAATGGCTGGCAAACGCTCACGGCCGCCTTCCAGTTTGACTGCATCCATGCCGCCAGTTTGGAGAAAACGTCCGGCATTGCGCACAGCTTCTTCCACTGAAACCTGGTAAGACATGAAAGGCATGTCGCCAACAAGCAAGGGGAATTTTGCGCCGCGCGCTACGGCACGGCTATGGTGCAGCATCTCTTCCATGGTTACCGGCAGGGTATTCTCATAGCCGAGAACAACCATGCCGAGTGAATCTCCCACCAGGATTGAATCGATACCAGCCTGGTCCATTGCCAGGGCGGTGGGATAGTCATAGGCGGTGAGCATGCTGATTGGTTCGCCGCGTTCCTTTTTCTGGCGGAACGTGAGCGTGGTAACTTTTTTGCGCGAAGATACTACGGGTAAAACAGATACGGTTGACATGGGTACCCTCCGAGGTAAATGGTAGAGTCCTTTCCGGCAATAACCCCTGGCCGGATGGTTAATTGTGGTTTTTACAAACAGACCGTCACGTTCTTGCGATACATGCGGTTCAGTTATTATACGCCATTCGAGCAAAAAACGTTGTGCTGGCAAGGATAGAGCAAACCTACCGGTTTGTGCAGTTGCGCAAATAGGGGGTTGGCTTTATAGTGAAAGCGGTAACGTATTGACAAGGACAAGGAGAAGAACAATCTTATGCATGGTGGCGGGTGGTTCGCTTATGTTCGTTCGGGGGATGAAAAAGCCCCAAAAGTAACCCGTGAGCTTTTGCTGCGCGTATTGGCTTACGCGCGCCCCTACTGGGGACATCTGGGCGGGATGCTGGCAGCCATCCTGGTGAGCACCGGCCTGTCGCTGATCTCGCCGCTGATCTTTCGCAACCTGATTGACAAAGTGCTGCCGAGTAAAGACATGAACGGGTTGTTGATGTTTGCGCTGGCGCTATTATTGCTGCCGATACTCAACGGCGGGGTGGGAGTCATCCAGAGGCGTTTGAACTCTACGGTTGGCGAAGGGGTGATCTACGACCTGCGCTCATCGCTGTTTTCCAAACTACAGCACATGAGCCTGCGCTTCTTCACCAACACCAGGATCGGCGAACTGATGAGCCGCCTGAATAATGATGTGGTTGGCGCACAAAACGCCATCAGCAACACGATCGTCAATATCATCACCAATATCATTGAAGCGGCTGCCATTCTGGCCGTCATGCTGACCCTGCAGTGGCAGTTAACGGTGGTGAGTGTACTGATCCTGCCGCTGTTCATTCTGGCAGCACGGCAGTTGGGCGGACGATTGCGCGAGATTGCACGGCGCAACATGGAAGCCAATGCGCAGATGAACGCCCACATGAATGAAACGCTTAACATTGGCGGAGCGCTGCTGGTCAAGCTTTTTGGACGCACTCATGAGGAAGAAAACCGCTTTCGCCAGCGCGCAGCCACTGTGCGCGACCTGGGCATACAGCGCGCGGTGGTGGGGTCGGCATTTTTTGTGATCATCGGGCTGGTGAGCGCAGTTGGTACAGCGCTGGTCTACGGGTTGGGCGGGTATTATGTGATCCAGGGCGCGTTTACTGTAGGGACAATTGTGGCTTTTGGATCTTACCTGGGCCAGCTTTACGGGGCGCTGCAGGGACTTGCCAGCGCTCCGGTTGATTTCAGCACAAGCATGGTGAGCTTTGAACGGGTATTTGAGATCATCGACCTGCCGCTGGATATTGCAGAGAAGAAAGACGCGCTTGTCTTAAAAGACATCAGCGGAGAGCTTGAGTTTGATAATGTCTCTTTTAATTACAGCATCGATGAAAGCATGCTGCTCAGCGAAGTGAAACGTTACGGCAGCATGGATAATGTGAAGGCGGTGATGAGCGGGCAGGGCGCCACAGAGAAGGATAAGAATAAAAGCAAACAGGAGAAAGGGATAAACGCGGCTGTAGATGAAAACAACCCGGCGAATGATGAAATTGAGGGCGGGTCACAGGCGCGAGAGGTGGCACTGACTGGCATTTCATTCCGGGCCAACCCGGGGCAATTAATTGCATTGGTAGGCCCTTCGGGCGCGGGAAAAACAACCACCACTTATCTTATTCCGAGGTTGTATGACCCGAGCAGCGGCAGCATTCGCATCGACGGTACCGACCTGCGGGATGTAACGCTGGACTCATTGGCGCGGCAGATCGGGATGGTGACACAGGAGAGTTACCTGTTCCACGATACGATCCGCACTAACCTGACGTATGCCCGACCAGATGCGCCGCAGGCTGAGATTGAATCTGCCGCGCGGGCAGCAAATATCCACGATTTTGTGGTGGGGCTGCCAGATGGGTATGAAACGGTGGTGGGTGAACGCGGCTACCGGCTGAGCGGCGGTGAAAAGCAGCGGATTGCGCTGGCGCGTGTCATTTTGAAAAATCCGCGCATCCTGGTACTGGATGAAGCCACCAGCAGCCTGGACAGCGAATCCGAGGCACTGATCCAGGAAGCGCTCAAGCGCGTGATGGCGGGACGCACTTCGATTGTGATCGCGCACCGGCTCAGCACCATCCTGGCGGCTGATTTGATCCTGGTGATGGATAGGGGTCGGATCGTTGAACAGGGTACGCACACAGAACTGCTGGCGGTGAATGGGCTGTATGCCCAATTGTATGAAACGCAATTTAACCGTTGACTGACCGCGGATTTATCTGATTACACTGATTGCGCTGATTAAGGCGTTTTGTGAGTGACAATGGACCGCAGATTTGAGAGATTACACGGATTTTTGCGGATTAGAAATATTAAAGGCCGTGACCGCCGATTACTTTTAGCTCGGCACCGGAGGGGGCACCGCCCATGAGGGGCATGGCTTGTTGGATGAGGGCGCGGACGCGCTCGTCTTTGAGTGAGGCATCGTGGGCGGCTTTGTCTTCCCAGATTTCCATGACCCAGATGGTGACTTCATTGGCCAGGTCTTCGGTGACGAGGTATTGGCGGCAGCCGGGGAACTGCGCGACGATATGCGCGGCGTGCAGCAGGATTTGAACGAACTCCGGGCGTTTGCCGGGGATGAGTGGATGGTTTTCCGGTTATTGCGTACATATGGGCTCCCTGTTATACGCTGCGCGCGGCACGGGCCTGTCGGACGATTTCCGCAATCTGGGCCAAGTGGCTGTCATCGTGCATCAGACCGAAGACAAAGCGTGAGATGGGATTAAGGCGCGGGCCGTTGGGCCAAGCCTCGTACTCGTTATCAAGGTGAGGATGCTCCGGCCACATTTCCAGGCTGGCGAGGCGCATGCGGCGGCTCTCTTCCAGGCGCTGGCGGCATTGCACGATGGTGGTGACCTCGTGCCAGGGTATTTCGCTGCGCGAACGGCCGTGATACTCAACGCCGCGGGCCAATTCGGCGGCTAACGCCGCGGATTCTTCGGATGAGGCGGTGGCGTGCACGATGACATGGGCCAGGTTCCAGGCCAGATCTTTCTCATCTGGATTCGTGGCGTATTTGTCATCTTTAGCCGGGTCGGCGGGTTCGAAAGTGACGTCTGCATCGACGGCGTTGGAAATCAGTGCCTGCATGGCATCGACCATCTCATCTGTCAGGCTGCGCATTTCATCTCCGGAAAGGGATAAAGCGGCAAAGAATTGCGCAAAAGTGACTTGTTTGGTATGGATTGGTTCAAAGTTAATCATGCTTACTCCTGGGGAAAGATTTTACACACGGATTCGGGCAGTGGGAAGTATAATCATTAATGAAGATTATCATCCAAGGAGAGACTCATGAGACGAATGTTTGGTTTTTTGATCGGCATATTTGTTGGCTGGCTGGTAGGTTCAACCATTGCGTTGCTGCTGGCTCCAGAATCTGGTGAGAAGCTGCGCGGTGAACTGCGTGCGCGTTCGAGTAATTTCATAGGCGAGATTAAGGCTGCCGCTGATACTCGCCGCCTTCAACTGGAAGACGAACTGGCGGTAATGAGAACGCCGCACACGCCCGGTTAGGCAAATATCACTTCCAGCGCGTGCGCGCAGCTATTGCGCCAGGTGGTGTAGTTGTGCGCACCACCATTTTCCTGATAAACAACCTCGTAACCCTTTTCTACCAGCAGGGCGCTCATTTTGCGATTGGCATCCAGCAAAAAGTCCAGCCTGCCGCAATCCAGCCAGAGTTTTAGATCTGGACGTGGAAAGTGGCGCACCATTTGCATTGCCAGAGATTCGTGCTCCCATAAGATAAAGGCACCTGACTGGCTGAGGGCTTTTCCAAAGACATGGGGTAGCTGTAACGCGGTGAAAACGGACATCAAGCCACCCATCGAAGCACCCAGGACGCCATGCGCGCCGGGGTGCTTTTCGTAATCCACAAGGTTGAGTTCTCTGGATGCGAGGGGCAAAACCTGGGACAGCAAGAAACCTAGGGTAGGCTCCGCACAGCCGTACTCGATGGTGCGGGACTGGGGTTTGCTCTGTGTAAAGGCTAAGGCAAGCGGCTGGATGCGCTTTTCCGCGATGAGATTATCAACGATAGCGGCCAGCCTGCCGCGCCGCAGGTAATCGAGGCCGTCATAGACTACCAAGAGTGGCACAGCCTGCTTTACTGGCGGTTGATAAAGATAGACAGTGCGGGAGGTGCTGGTGGTCACGTAGCGGGAGTCGACGGTGTGGCGGGTGAGTTTGCCACGCAAGCCATCAGCGGGCAGTTTGGTGTAGGGCGTGGGAACGGTAGCCGCGGGCATATAGAAGAATTGGTTGTGACCACCGACGCCGTTGTAAATGGTCTTGTTGTTGAGCGGGTCTGCAAAGCGCTTTTTGGTGGAGGGGTCGTAAAAAGCGTATTCCAGGTAGGCATCGGAGGCGAGCGGAAAGGAAATTGACCAGAGACCTTTTTCGAGCTGTGCCAGGGGCTGTGGGTTTTCTTCCCAGCCGTGCAGATCTGAGATCAGGTGCGGGGCAGTGAGGCCCTGCCAGAGGAGGGTGACGGTATTGTCATTGATGAGGGGATTGCTGTGTTTATGGGCGTCTTGAAGCAGAGTCATGGATGCTCCTTGAAAATCTGAAGAGCGAAGGTGATGATTTTCCAGCTTTATCAATAAAAGGCAAGCTGATTACATGGCGCGCAGGAGTTTTTCGGCAAATTCGCTGTGGGTGCTGTTTTCGATGAGCAGGTCTTGCGCGCCGTGGAAGCGCATGAAGTCGCGCATGGCGAGGGCGGTGTCTGCGACCAGGCGCTCGTGGGGGTCAATGCCGGGTTCGAGATGGAGGGCTTTGAGGCGCAGCAGGCCGGTTTTGCGCTCCAGCTTGGGGTCAAAGCGCCCGACCAGGCGGTCGCGGTGCAGGATTGGCAGGCAGAAATAGCCGTAGACACGTTTGGCGGCGGGGTAGTAGGCTTCGAGGCGCTGGCGAAAGCCCCAAAAGGCCTG
>JBBRWF010000308.1:0-5846 GCA_038249405.1 Anaerolineales bacterium | reverse complement strand
TACAACTCCATTCTGCTGCCCCAGCCGCACCTCTATTTTTACGGGCATGTTTGCACACAATCATGGTGTGCAAACCAACGAAAATAAACTCCGCTTCCCTACCATCATCAATGATCTACATGACAGCGGGTATTACACCGGGCTGATCGGTAAATACTTGAATTCCTGGAAAGGTGAAAAACGCCCGGAATTCGATTTCTGGGTTTCCTTCTTTCGCGGGGATAGCAAATATTACGACCCTGAACTTAATGTTAACGGCGCTTGGTCCACCCAGCCCGGCTATATCACCTACATCTTCCGCGATTACATGCTGAAATTCCTGGACAATGCATCAATAAGCAGAAAACCATTTCTGATGGTACTGGCTTTTAACGCACCCCACACGCCAACCACCCCCGCCATTGAGGACGAAGGTCTGCTGAAAGACCTGCCTCTTTATCGTCCCCTCAACTTTAATGAGCAGGACCTTTCTGACAAACCAGTTTCCATTACCGGCAAACCCATTCTTATCCAGGAAGAAATAGACAAACTTGATAAGGACCGGCGCGACCAGATCCTAACCCTTCTGCCGGTGGATCGATCGATTGGAACCATCATGCAGAAATTAAAGGACATGGGCCAACTCGATAACACACTGATCATATTTTTATCCGACAATGGCAAACACTGGGGTGAGCATCGCATGGAAACCAAGAGTACCGCCTACGAAGAATCTGTGCGCGTACCGTTTGCAATGCGTTACCCACCGCTAGTTCCCACACCCTATGTAGAAAACCGGCTGGTTGCAAATATTGATATTGCCCCCACCGTATACACCCTGGCCGGACTGCCCATTCCAGAAACAGTCGATGGGCTTTCGCTTACCAAATTGTTCGATAACAGCAGCTGGCGGGATACCCTCTTATTGGAAGCCTGGCCGGGACGTGGAGACTGGTCTGCGATCCGCGCTGAAGATTGCATCTACATTGAAACAGTGGATGACAAATCCGAGTTCTACGATCTGAAGACCGATCCCTTCGAAATGACAAACATGGTCGATTCGCCTGAGTACCAACAAAAAATCACCGAACTAAAAACCATCCTGGAAAAAGCAAGACAACCCAGGGATGTAAGTAAGTTCGAGATCACCCCCATACCTCAAAAATGAGCCGCAAATGTGCAGTTGTGTTAATTTCGATGATTTTTGTCATCTTGACTGTTTAGCCTCACAACCGTAGAATGAAAGATATAAAGATATAATATAACAGTTACAGGGAAGAGACTCAGGCAGCTTTCACTGCCAGAGCGCCGAAGGTGCAAATCCGAGACGGGCGCGTCCGGACGAAACTCTCAGGCAAAAGGACCCTGAACCGTAAAACTCTGGAAAGTTCCGCGAGGAACACCGACGGGGCAAGCCCTGCGCAAGCGGGCGAATCTCTCAGGTTATGGACAGAGGGCGCACGAGTAAATTTGTGCGCCCTCTTTACGTTTAATCAAGCATCCAAAGGAGTAACACCAAGATGAATACCCCCGCTAACCTGAAATATACCAAAAGCGATGAATGGTTCGATGCCGCCAGCGGCAAGGTCGGTCTCACCGATTTCGCCCAGGGCCAGCTCTCTGATATCGTCTTCGTTGAGATCCTTGTCTCAGCCGGTGACGAAGTTAAAGTAGGCACAGCCATCGCATCCGTTGAATCCGTAAAGGCCGCCGCAGAGATCTATTCTCCCGTTGCTGGCAAAGTAGTCGCCGTCAACGGTGACCTGGCCGCCACCCCCGAAACACTCAACAGCGACCCCTTCGCCGACGGCTGGATGATCCAGGTCGAAGGCGCCGATGGCGCCGGCATGTTGGACACCGCCGCTTATGAGCTGGACTGTGCAGGACGCGCTCACTAATTCTGAGCGCCAGGAGAAAAAATTTAATGACCTACATTCCCCACTCTCCCAAAGAGCGGGATGCGATGCTTGCCGCCATTGGCGTGAAAAGCCTGGATGAACTTTTCGAGGCTATCCCGGCCAAATATCGCTTTCCCGAACTGGATCTACCCCCTGCCCTCACCGAAATGGAAGCTGCCGCCCTGCTGGCTGAACTCGCAGAGAGCAACGAAACCACCCGGCAGATGGTTTCCTTCCTGGGTGCTGGTATGTACAACCACTACATCCCATCCGTGGTCGATCACATCCTGCGCCGCGGTGAGTTTTACACCGCCTATACCCCTTACCAACCGGAAATTTCACAGGGCACCCTGCAAGCCATCTTCGAATACCAATCCCTGATGACCGCCTTGACCGGTATGGAACTTTCCAACGCCTCGCATTATGACGGCGCCACCGCCACTGCCGAAGCAGTCAACATGGCTTTTGCCAATTTCCGCGGCAAACGGCGCAAGATCGTTCTTTCCCCCACCGTGCACCCACAGTACCGCGAAACCATCCGCACCTACACCCAGGGCATGGACCTGGACCTGCTGGGCGACGACTCTGGCGCAGACCTGCAAGCCGCTCCCGAGGCCCTGCTCCCGCTGGTCGATAAAGACACCGCCCTGGCGATCGTGCAGTATCCCGATTTCTTCGGGCGCGTGTTTGATTACACCAAATTCATAGAAGCCGTGCATGCCCAGGGCGCAATGGTCTGCGTGGTAACCAACCCCACCGCCCTGGCAATGTTCAAGACCCCGGGTCTCATGGGCGCCGATATCGTCGTAGGCGAAGGCCAGCCGCTCGGCTTGCCGCTCTGGTTCGGCGGCCCTTCGCTGGGCTTCTTCACCACCAAAAAGCAGTTCGTGCACAAAATGGCCGGACGCCTCGTGGGCGAAACCGTTGACTCGCGCGGCCAGAAAGCCTATGTTCTCACTCTCACCGCTCGCGAACAACACATCAAGCGCGAAAAAGCCACATCCAATATTTGCTCCAACGAAGGCCTGCTCGCGCTGGCTTCGGCTGTCTATCTCTCCGTTGTTGGCCAGGCTGGCCTGCGCCAGGTGGCCGATCTGTGCTACCAGAAGGCGCACTACGCCGCCAGCGAACTGAGCAAAATCCCCGGCATGGGACTGTGCTTCAGCCAGCCCTTCTTCCATGAATTTGCCCTGTGCCTCGGGCGCCCCGTAGAAGAAGTCAACGCGCACCTGCTTGAACACGGCATTCTGGGCGGGTATGATCTTGGACAAGATTATCCTTCACTCAAGGATCACATGCTCATCGCCGTTACCGAGATGAACAGCAAGGAAGAAATTGATTTGCTGGTCGAAGTATTGAAGGAAGCCGTCCATGCGTGAGCCTACCATTTTTGAACTGTCATCCCCTGGGCGCACCGGTGTCACCTTCCCGGCTTCAGACGTACCCGAATTTGACCTCCCCAACGAGGAACTGCTGCGCAAAGAACTCCCCCTGCCTGAACTGGCTGAGGTGGACGTGGTGCGGCATTACATGCACCTCTCGCGCTACAACTACAGCGTCGATGAAGGCTTTTACCCGCTGGGTTCCTGCACCATGAAGTACAACCCCAAGATTAACGAAGATACCTGCCGCTTACCTGGCTTCGTCTTCTCACATCCGCTGCAACCCATCGAAACCGTACAGGGCAACCTGGCATTGATGTTTGAAATACAGGAATGGCTCAAGGAAATCAGCGGCTTTGAAGCCGTCACCCTGCAGCCCGCCGCTGGCGCGCACGGTGAATTCACCGGCGTGCTGATGATGCGTGCCTACCATAAGGCCCGCGGCGATAACAAACGCAACAAAATGCTGATTCCCGATGCCGCACACGGCACCAACCCCGCTTCTGCGGGTATGCTCGGCATGGAAGTCATCACCATCCCATCCGATGCGGACGGCAATGTCGATCTGGCCGCCCTCAAAGCCGCCTGTGATGACACCGTCGTCGGCATGATGCTCACCAACCCCAACACACTCGGCTTGTTCGATCAGCACATCATCGAAGTGGTCAACCTGGTCCGCGATTGCGGCGGGTTGATGTACGGCGATGGCGCCAACCTCAACGCCCTGCTCGGCATTGTACGCCCTGGCGACTTGGGCTTCGATGTGATGCACTTCAACCTGCACAAAACTTTCGCCGTCCCGCACGGCGGCGGCGGCCCTGGTTCCGGCCCGGTAGGCGTTTCAGCTCGCCTGGCAGAATTCCTGCCTTCCCCGCTCATCTGCATTGTCGAAGAAGCCGATGATGAGACCCCGCCCCTCTATGGCTATGAAACTCCCAGGCACACCATCGGTCGCATGAAAGCCTTCCACGGTCACTTCGGCGCGATCGTCCGTTCCTACACCTACATTGCCATGCACGGCCCGGATGGCCTCAAAGCCATCTCGCAGTACGCTGTGCTTAACGCCAATTACCTCAAGGCGCGCTTGGAAAAAACCTACAAGGTTCCGTTTGACCGCATCTGCATGCATGAATTTGTGATGGAAGGCCGCTTTGAAGGCACCGACATCCGCGCCCTGGATATCTCCAAGCGTCTGATGGACTACAAATTCCACCCGCCAACAAACTACTTCCCGCTGATCGTGCGCGAAGCCCTGATGATCGAACCCACCGAGACTGAGAACAAGGACACGCTGGATGCCTTCACCGATGCCCTGCTCAAGATCGCCGAAGAAGCCCGCACCAACCCCGAGATCATCAAGACCGCCCCTCACGACACTCCCTTTGGCCGCATGGACGAAGTCAAAGCCGCCCGCGAGCTGGTACTCTGCTGCTGGCTCCCTGAAAATTACGACGAATTGAAGTAAGTTTTTCTTGAATGAAAAAAGTGACGGTCATCGCAAGAGACCGTCACTTTTTTGTTCTGATTTAGCAGGAAGCCATTAAGAACCAAGGTACTTTTTTACAACTTCCAAAAATTCTCTTGCCTGCCCCAGTGTTTCTTTTACATCACTTCCCTTAAATTGAACCATTTCATCATAATCGCCAGCCTGACCCTGATTAAATGCTTTCAACAACCAACGATGATATTTTGCTTCAAACAACCCTGTTTTAACAAATTTCTGCGCAAAGACGCTCTGAACTGCGCCGTGTTTCTTGAAACTCAAATCTTTTTCATTAAGCAATGCTTCTGCAGCATAAAAAATTCCATAATACGCCCGGCTCGTCGCATCGCGTAAATATCACTCTCCTACAAGCAGTTCAGCAGCATTGAGAGTCTCAATCGCGTTTGCAATCAATTGGCGTGTTGATTCTTTCATACAGAGATGACTTCATTCCTGATGTTGCGTAATAAGGGTTTTTCCGACAATTGCCAATCTGCTTCCCGCATAAAAACTGGGCTGATCGTAATGAGATATTCAAGGGATAAATCCCCCACCAATTCACTGGCTCGTTTGAGCTCCAACGGAGCACGTTCAAAATCCTTGAGCACCACCAGTACATCCAGATCTGACCCGCTTTCAAAATCACCGCGCGCGTACGAACCGTATAGATAGACACCTTTGAGCCTGGTTCCATACCGCAGTTGAAGGCCTTCTTTAAATTTCTTGAGTAATTGATGAATTATTACCGGCATATTTTTATCTTACTGCCTTTCAAAAAAAAACAAGCAGACTCAAAAAACCCGATTGCGCATTAATTCACCTGTGATAAACTTCACCAATACCCAAACCCGGTCATAACCCGAAAGGAAATCTATGTGCGGAATTTTTGGCATTGTAACGGATAAAGAACAACCCCTCGGACAGATCTTGATCGAAGCCGCCCAACGGCTCACCTACCGCGGCTACGACTCGGTCGGCGCGGCCACCATCAGCGGCGGCAAGATCGATCTTCGCAAAGACGTAGGACGTGTCCAGGAAGTCGCAAAGAAATACAACCTGGCCGAAATGAGCGGCTCGCGCGGCATCACCCAGCTGCGCTGGGCC
>JBBRWF010000307.1:0-5861 GCA_038249405.1 Anaerolineales bacterium | reverse complement strand
GGATACCCTATCCACCGTCAGTCCAGTATCCAGGGCGATGTTGCGTTTTGGCATTTCGTACATTCCGCACACACTGGCATTCGTGTTGCTAAATAGATAGATAAACATTAGCTTTTCATCTGGTTGCAATTCGCTGAACCATGCGTCAGTCCAAATGCGAGTATGGATATTGCGGAAGTCGGCCATGATCAGCCTGCCTTTGCTTTGTTTTTGAGTTTCATAGCATACTCAATTGCGCCTTTTGGGCGCGTTCTTCGGGAAGAACGGCGGGCAGGTTGCACATGCGCAGGGCCTTCGCGCGGGCGTTCGCTTCTGTGGCGCGGCCCTCCAGCTCACGGGCACTCTCAAGCGCCTCATCATGGTCGGCAGCCAGGTAATAACCGCCCTTCCCGGACAATGCGCAGATCGGGAAATGATCATTTGTGACCATGTCGGCGATGATCTCGCGGGTTTTGCGTTCGGTGGAGTCGTTCACCTGGCCGAATGCCGCGGCGACGATCGTCGCCTTTTTGACGGCATTGGCCTTGCCCACGTGCTGGGATAACAGCCTGGCGATGCGGCGCTTGTCAATCTCGGTGATGCTGGCGATCAGCCGGTCGTAAAAGTCTTTAGGGTTCATGATTACCTCGTGGGATTTAGAATATGGCACGTGCTAACCCGTGCCATTTCCCCCGCCGCCGCTCCACTGCCGGGCCTGCGTCCCTGTTAGCTATTGCGTGACTTGTACAAATGCGGCGGGGTATTCAATTCGCGGGTACGGCCCGCACAATAAAACGCCGGCTATGGTGCTGGCGATGTTGCTTAGGTTGCGCGGAAGCTAACCGTGGGGTATCCTTCCTTGCGAGCGTCCTTGAGTTGGGGAATGAGCGACATCATGCCCTCTAATTTTTGGCTACTCCAAGAAACTCTACCTTTGGCATAGACCGCCATGAGGTGCGCGCCTTTGATCGTTGCGCCAGTGGCAATCACTTCGGCTTTGATCTCTTCCTCAAGATCGGCGGCGGCCTGCTGCGCGGCCAGCAAGGGGTAAGCAAAATCGGCGTCAATTTCCGCGAGTTTGGATTGGATCTCGGCGGTCAGGATTGTGTCGATCAGAGCTTGCTTTTTCAGGCGAATCGCATCGGGCGCGGCGCGCAGGCCGGCGAGACGGTCTAGTTTTTCAGCGACGTTCATCCAGTACCTCTCCTTGTTCTGAGGATAATTTTGAGCCGGCCATACGGCGAATGACATCGAGGGTAGCGCGACAATCACCGATGGCGGAGTGGTCGCCGCCTTCCAGCTTCTGCCAACGGAACCCACCGCGGTAATCGTTCCAGTCACCGCAGAATTCAGCGTAATATTGCATCGCGCAATGAAATGCCTGATACGCCAGATCATTCGGCACGCCGTGAAAATGTGAGGTTTGGTTAATGACGCGCAGGTCATATTCGGCGTTGTAGATGACCAACGTTTTTCCATTGGTGGCGTGCGCCAGCCAGGGTCCGACCGACTTCCAGCCCGGGGCATTGACCAGCATCTGGTCGGTGATGCCGTGGATCTTGGTGGCGATGGGGGGAATCGTTTTGGTGGGCTTTACGAATGTATTGATGACAACTACTCCGGTTTCGATGGCCGTGTCTCGCGCGGCGGTGATAAAGTCGACTTGTTCGATCATAGGTGAATGTCCTCTATGCTGCTGCGTGGATCTGGAGTAGCGTGCGGGCGGTGTCGTGTTTGAGTTGGATTTCGGCGCGTTCTTCAGGCGTGAGGTTGTTGGCGCGGAGTTTGGTGGTGATGCTGTTGATTATGTGGACGAGTTTTTCGGCTGGGATTTGGACGTATGGGGTTTTTTTCTTGTCGCTGCTGGTGACGGTCTGTGCCATCTCCCAGGAGACTTTCGCGTCAGCGGGCCAATGGGCAGCCAGGGCAAGGATGTTTGGATCGGTTGGGGTGGCGTTTGTGATGGGGGTGGCTGGGGTTGTGGTCGCCGCGGGTTGAGTTGAAGGAACGGCATCGGCAGGTTTGGCGGGGGCAGCTGGCGAAGGGACCGGCGAGGCGGGCACCCTCTCCGCTGCGCTACTGGGTGCCGAGGCGGCACCATCATTCAGCCAATCCAGCAGCTTCTTGAAGAACTTGTCGTCAGGCTTATTGACAACGGCATCAGCCAGGGCTTCGCAGCGAGATTTCGAGATGGAAAGGTTGTGGTCGATATCCATATCCGCCACGATGGTGAATTCGTATTCCATGCCCTGGCGCTGGATGGGAGCCATGCCGACTTTGCGAATCGTGGTCTTGTTGGTGCGCTCGTCTTTCTCCTGGACGTATTCCATTTTGGAGCGCATGGTGACAACGACGTGGCAGCGGCTTTGCAGGATGGTGTCGACCATTTTGCGCTGGAGTGGGGTGACATCTTTCCAGGCGGTGAAGGAATTTCCAGACTGGGAGCGCTTGGCGGCTTTGTCAACCAGATCCAGCGCGCCGCCTTCACCTTCCCAGGCATGGGAGAGCGAATCGATGACAATCACGGCGTAACCTTCGGCTTCCGCCGCTTCGATGGCGTTGATATAAAGTTGCGGGCTGAAGGTTTCGAGCTCGAGCACGTCGAAATTAAACTTGTCAGAATAGAGCGAAGCGGAACCGCGCTCGGTGTCGATGACGGCGATTTTTCCACCTTCCGCCAGAACGCGTGCGGCGATGAGAGCGGAAAAGGTTTTTCCGGCACCGGAGGGTCCATCGATGGCGACACGTGCTTTTGCGCGCTTCTTGGTAGCTTTCTGGAATTGGTTGCTCATGTCTAGCCTCCTCTAAGCCCGCAATCGGGGCATGACCAAACAGTGTTATCTTCGTACTCGCCGTCGATCAGTCCAGCATAGCCGGACCAGGAGCCGTTTGGGTGGGCGCATACGGCCTTTGTGGCCCGCTTGATTTCGGCGCGCAGCAGGTTGGCGTACTGATGGGCTGGGTGCTGCTTGATGTTGGCGATGATGGTTTCCCACTCGCCGTCGTTGATGATCAGGTCGGAGAGGGCTTCTTGCAGGCGGTTGAGTTCGGTGCGTTCGGCCTGGCAGCGGGCGATGTAGGTGCGGTCTGACATGGCCCAATTCATGTGTAAAATATTAATTGATGAGGATAGGTGTCCCATTTGCTTTCCTTTTTGGTGTAAAATGTTGATGGTGGTCATTGCTTTCCACCCCGATAACGCCCCGGCATGGGCGTTATTGCTTTTAAGTCAGGGCTGTGGTCTGTGCGCCAGCGCTTTCGAGCAGGCGGGCAATCCGTTGGAGGGCGAGGGGCGAGAGCTTCTCAGCGTATGCGGATTGCGCTTCATCGACCGTCACAAGTGGATTAGGCTGGCTGTATAGCCGGGCATATTCCTGTGATTTGAGCGCGTCCCACTCGCGCACAATGGCACGGAAAGCGGCGCTGTCGGATGCATCGCCCATTTCCTGGGCCTTTTTGGCGATGAGATCGGCTTCTGCCTGTGTCATCACGAAGTTTTTGACTACCTTTTTGCTCATATAACCTCTTTACTGAAATCAATTTTTTTATTACTTGCTGACTATATTTATTATACTCAATTTTCAGAATATGTCAATAGGTAATATTTTATAACCCCATAACAGGAGTTGCCTGTAAACGACTACCGGCTGAAAGCCGGTAGTCGTTTACTTCTCAATTCGTCTTTGCCTATCTGGCTTACGGACGAAGGGGAGCGGCTAAGCAAGCGCGGGCTGCGGGCAATGATCGAAAGGCGATCTGAGGATGCAGGTATTCACATGCCTGGTCTGCATGACTTTCGCAGGGCATTTGCGCTCAATATGTGGCGATCCGGGGTCGACTTGCTGGCTATCAGTCGATTGATGGGTCACTCGGGGGTTGCGGTAACCCAACGATATATTGGGAAATTTGATGAGGATTTGCGCCAGCAGCACGCCAAAGGTTCGCCAGTTGATAATGCAGATTTGTGAGGAAATATGACAACAACAAAGCGGGTTATAATTGTAACGGAGCTTAGTGAAAGCTTGGAATGCAGAGTAGATTGTTCAACCCCGAACGACAATGATTACAATACACTCAAACTCCTCCAGGCCGCACTGCTGCCGGGGGAGTTAGATAAATTTTCCAAACGCCTACTGCAAGCCAAAACAAGCGGAAAATTCGTGATGGTAGGGGTGGAGTTTACGAACGGGCATGCACGCAGGATCATTTACAACGAAAGTGAGATCCTTGATCGTGAATAATCTCACGATTGTTTTTATGTAAGGTTTGGTTATACTGTAATTAGCTTGGCAGAGGTGTGGAACCCGGAGCGCGTTTATTCGCGTCCGGGTTTTTTGTTATCCAGCAGAGGTATGTTATGTCAGTTTTGAAATCGCGTAGATTATGGACGTTTGTTTTAGCGCAACTGGTCAGCCTGGCCACGTTGCTGATTGGGCAGTATTTCAAAGACCCAGTGGCGATGCAGACTGCCACGATTATGATCGGAACCGTCCAGGGCGTGGCGGGGATCCTGATCGTGGCATTGACCGTTGACGATTCGCGGCTGAACACTGCTATGACCAGGGCCATGCAGGCGGTCGAGGTTGCTGCTGTCGAGATGGGCGTGCATCCCGATTACCCGCCGATTGGTTCTGACCAGTCGGGGCAGGTGATGCCCATGCAAGTGGGCGAACGGCAATGACAGAGTTGCTCAAGGATTGGCCATTGCTGGCCGTTGTGTTTGGGATGATCGCCATCGTACTGGCGGCGATCGCTCTCGTGGTCGTTAAGGTTTGGGGCGAGTATAAGGTTTTCCGGGCTGAGGATCTCGCCTGGCGAGAGCGGCAGAATAAAGAGCGCGAAACTTCCAATGACCGGCGCGATGACCGCTGGCGTTTGGCGATGGAGGAGCGAGACAAACGGTACGAGGCGCTGGATCGCGAGCGGGAAAACAAGATCGTTGATCTGGCGAGCATGATCCGCGACATCGCGACCATCCTGCAAAACCACGACGCCAAGACCGACTCGGCATTGACCCTGATGAAAGAACGCACGACGCCACTGTCACGAAGGCGCAATGACTGAAACGGGCGAAAAACAGGGATGTTAATTGAGGTGTTCAATTTATTCGTAAGAGGGTTCTTTGTCTGATGAGACGCCGCACCCCTGGGATCGACAAGAAGGAGAAAGCAGCCGCTGGTATCAGCGGTTTTGTGCTTACCGGCTGTTGGGTCCAGGGCGCAGCGTTTTGGAGTGCGTTAGGCAAGAAAAGGCTACAAAAGGCAATGAAAGGCAACAATTTACGCCCGGTTCTTGGTCAAGAGCCTCCGAAGCCTGGCAGTGGAAAACGCGCGCCGAGGCCTGGGACAGACATGTTGTTGAGCAAGCGGACGCCGCGATTGAACGTGAATGGCGCGGCAAAATCATGGGTGAAACCGAAATCCTCGGGCGTATGTCTGAGTACGGGCGAAACGACATGGGGCAGTTTTTCAAGGTCATCGAGCGCTGGACAGAAGCGCCGTTGCCCAGCGAAGAGATCCTGGGAGAACAAAAATATCCTGACCTGCTTCTGCCAGGAATTGAACACACGCGCTACCTGGTGCGAAAGGCAGTCTTAGACATGGAAGCCTTCTTGGACCCAGTCCGGTCGCGCAAGATCCGCAAGTTCACCGACAGCCCCAAGAACGGTTTAGGGATTGAGCTGCACGACTCCGCGGCAGCGCAGGTGAATCTGGGCAGACATCACAAATTATTCAGCGTTGCAAATGACGTTGCTGCAGAGAGGGTTGACGCGCATCCATTCAGCCTGCCCGCTGATGTGTTGGCGCCATCGTTCATCAAATCCTACCGCGCGGTCAAGTCGGACAAGTACACTGAATTCCTTGAGTATGGCGGGCGTGGAT
>JBBRWF010000306.1:0-5873 GCA_038249405.1 Anaerolineales bacterium | reverse complement strand
TGTGAGGCTGACGGATGGGACGATTAGAATAGTGTGGTCGGTTTCGAGGGGGCGCAAAGAGGCAAAGGTTTCTATATCCAGCGCGGTGTGGGGAATTCCGCTGATCCCGTTAAGATCGGAGGCAATTTCGCCAATGATGTAGGCGCAGTCATCTGGAGTTGGTTTGCTGTTTGAGGCTTCAAAGGCGTTTTCGATCAAGGTTCGCAGGTGGGGGAGACTGACCGCATGCCAGAGCAGGAGGTAACTGATACGCTGGCGCTGGTCTGGATCCAGTTCAATGTAAAGGTAGTAATTGAGCGCGAGGGTCTCAATCCATTGGCTGGCGATGGCATGCAAGGCCACGCCGGCCGGCTCGGAATCTGCGTGCCCGTAACGCGGAGGCAGGGTGTAGACGACGAAGGCTTTGGGTTCATCTGGCTGGGTGCGGCAGGTGCGGCAGTAGGCTGCCACGCATGCGCGCACTTCCCAGGTGCTTTGGACTAAAAAGAGGGTGTGCTTGAGAGCATGGCGATCATCAATTGTGGAGAAGCCCATATCATTATCGGGGTTGTAAACTTTTGTTATAAAATCAGGTTCTCCGTCGGGTTTTTCTTCAACTTGCAGCGGGTTACTGAAGTCAAAAAATGGAGAATGAAGTTTCTGCCAATATTCTGAAATATCACCTGACTCTATATTCCAGTGGGTTTTAATCCAGGTTTCCAATAAGGCGTTTTCGCGGTTGTCTTTTAGGGCCTAACTGCAGCGCAGAATGAGGCTCTCGAGAGGGTAATTTTCCAATGAATAGGGAACGCGGTACCATTTTCCGGTAAAGTTGCCATAATGGGCTCTTAAATACGGCAAAACAAAGGTGCTTTTGTTCTTTATATTTGCAGTGCGGTTAAGATTTGGATACTCAAGATCGAAAAATTTATTTGCCGGGTCGGGGTTTTCTTTGAATATTGAAAAAACAACGCCTTTGGCGTCGCCGCGGGGTTCATCCAGTAAATTGAATGCCATGGTGAGGTCGGTATCGTTGATGTTTTTGCCAACTGGTTGAGGAATTTAATTGAGTCGTTATTAACAACCAAGGGTGGATCATACTGGCGATACACCGAACTATTAAGGGCATCAAAAACCTGTTTGCCAGTTTTGAAGCCTTTGTTGAAATCTTTGGATAAGAGGCGGAGTAAGTCGATGTGTTTTGTATTAAGGAGAAATTCGAGGGTTTTTTTATTTCGGAGTTTTCATCGGGTGAAGTGAAGGTGATTACCAATGATTAGTACTCTTTTAGCCAGTCTGCCAGACCGGGGGCGGTTTTTATTTTTTCTTTGAGACTCTCAAAGGATTTTCTGTCCAGTTCTTTGAGTCTTTCTTCTTCTTTGATGTCTATTTCTTGATGCCTTTCTGCTTCTTTTTGATCGCGGTCAAGCTGCTCGTTCTTTTTTTTATTATCATCTTCATTCTGTTTTAGCAGCCAGCCAGCGACAAGCGAGATAATGCTGATGACCACCGGGGAACGTACCCAGGCTTCGGTGAATGCGAGGCGTGCGAGGGCGTCCCATTCGGACTCGATGTGAATATTATTGAGCGTGTCTTGAAATACACTTAATTTTATATTCAGGGTTCCATCTTCAAGCGGGCTGCTGCTTTGCTTCAGGTAAATGGGGAGCGGCGCGCCGTTGGGAGCAAGCTGGCCGCTGATTGTGGTGCTCCAATCTTGCGAGTCGGGGTCGGCAGACAGCAGCAGGCTGGGCTGCGAACTTACCGTTATCAATTCTGGGGTAACGGTGCAGGGGAGGATGCAACTGATGGAAATATCGAGAGGAACGGGTTCGGTGCTGCCGTAGAAAATGCGGCGCGGGTAAACTATGTTCAAAACAGTGTTCAGGCGCGGTAAAGGCCAGTTAACCTGGGCGGTTGTAACAGAATATTAGCTCTGAATCGCCAGGCCGACGCCAAAAGAGATGAAGATGATCAGGGCGGGGACTAACAGCCAGGCCCAACGCATGATAGGGGGGGTCTCTTTTTTGACCTCGCCGGGTAGTTTTTGGGATTTGCTCTCATCCATATTCGTTATGTTGCCGCCCCGGGATCACATGAAGATATTTACACACATGTAGTTTTAATATTATACCCAACGCGGCCACAAATGGCGTTCTTTTTTGAGCGGAAAACCGCAATTTGTGCCCGTGGGTATTATATACAACATTACGGCAGCGGGATTTATGGGTTCAACAAGTTGAGCAGGGTGATCTGGCTGATTTGGTGGTGTCATTTTTGGGTACCTCCTGTGATTTGATTTTGTGGATATGATTTTTAGGGCTGGTGGCGATTTGTTGTGAGGTGCTGTTTGGGGCGGCATGGTTTTCCTCTATTCTGCGTGCGGCAGATCGTTGGTGGGGTCGTGTGTGGTTATTGATCTGCTTTTAGTTTATAACTTTTGGATTAGCCCGTGTTTCGCAGTCTTTTGGCACATTTATTGCGGCTGTCCACAATTCTCTTGAGCCGTTTGGCGTTTTTCTCACAATTTCCTTTCAGGCATTGCCATCATCAAAGCAGCTTCGGTAATACTCATTTTTTTATTGATGAAGAAGATAACACGCGTTTACCTTGAATTTACCTCGATTTCAACCAACTTTTATTTTATTTATAAAATTTTTCTGCTATTATTTCATTTACTTGCCATCCATTGGGTGACAGGCTGTGAGGTTTACAGGACAAGACTAATTTGAAAAACGTCAGCCTGGTGGGCTGCGATAATTTTTTGGCGAATAGAGTGAGGATTTAAATGAAAATTGATAAAGCATCAGATCAAGGGGTGAAGATCGTTTTCACCCGGTCGTTATTCGGGAAATTAATCTTTTTTATGCTATTGATCGGTGTCATCCCGTTGTCGATAGGCGCTTTGATCAGCTATTCTCTATCCCAGGCGGCATTAGATCAATCAGTGAATAACATTCAGGAAATTATTGGAACTGATCAATCGGTTTATTTTGAGAACTGGGTGATAGAGCGCAGCCAGGATATCGAGACTTTGAGCGGGGTGGCCAGAATAGCTTCGCTGGACCCAAAAACTGCCGGACCAGCCATCAAGCAATACTACGAGTTATGGAAGGTTTACGAAACCATCTTTTTAGCCGGGCCGGATGGGCGTTCTATTGCGAGCTCGGATGTAACACCCTTGAATGTGGCAGAGCGGGATTATTTTAAGCAAGCCATGAGTGGCAAGGTCAGCATGTCGGAGGCGCTGGTTTCTAAGGCCACCGGTCATTTGATCTTAGTTTTTGCCGCTCCGATCCTTTCCAAGGATGGCGCGGTTGTGGGTGTGATTGCCGCAACGATACCCCTGGATACAATCTCTGAAAACCTTGCCAGGAGCTGGATTGGGGAGACCGCCGATACTTACCTTATTAACCAGCAGGGTTATTTTGTGACGGCTCCCAGGTTTGCAAAAGAAATGAAAGCCGCCGGATTGTTTGAAACTCGCCCTGAGTTGGAAGCCAAACTTGAAACAACCGCCGGGAAGCAACTTTTGGCTGGCAACTCTGGTCAAGGGTTGTACTCGAACTATCTTGGGAAACAGGTGTACGGGCGTTATATCTGGATGCCGGAAGTTAAATTGGGATTGGTGACGGAGACACAGAGCTCGGAAGCCAATGCCCCGACCGCCCGTTTGGCGATGTTTAGTTTTGTTTTGATCGCTGTATCCATCCTGGTTATCTCTTTGGTGGCATATTTCCTGGCCCGACAGATCACCGATCCGGTCAAATTGATTGCCAATTCTGCCAACCGCCTGGCCCTGGGCGATCTTGACCAGACGCTCACTTACAAGAGCCGGGATGAATATGGTCTATTGGCAGATTCTTTTCGTTCGATGACTGCTTACCAAAAGGAAATGGCTGGCGTGGCTGAAGTAATTTCGAATGGAGATCTGACAGCTGATATTCAACCAAAATCGGATTATGATGAACTCGGAAGGGCCTTTAAGCGCATGATCGCCAGCCTACGCCAATCAGTTGGTAAGGTGGCGCAGAGTGCCAGTGCGCTCAACAGCGCATCGGCGCATCTGGCCAGCGCTGCAACGCAGGCCGGAACTGCGACGGCGCAAATTGCGGCGACTGTGCAGCAGGTGGCCCAGGGCATCACCCAAGAAGCGGCATCGATTTCGGTTACAGCCGAATCGGTGGAACAGATGACGCGCGCGATTGATGGGGTGGCGCGTGGGGCGCAGGATCAGAATGTTTCGGTCACGAAAGCGGCAGAGATCACCAGCGGGCTCAGCCGGACGATTGAGCAGGTGGCAGGCAATGCCCAATCGGTGACGCGCGATTCAGCGGGTGCGGCCGAAGCGGCGCGTTTGGGAGCCCGGACGGTGGCCGAGACGGTCAACGGCATGCAGCGCATCAAGTCCAAAGTCCATCTATCGGCGCAGGCGGTGACTGAGATGGGTGCGCGCTCTGACCAGATCGGGACGATCGTGGAGTTGATTGAGGATATCGCCAGCCAGACGAATCTGCTGGCTTTGAACGCGGCGATCGAGGCGGCGCGGGCCGGGGAGCATGGCAAGGGCTTTGCGGTGGTGGCGGATGAAGTGCGCAAGCTGGCCGAACGTTCGGGTGCGGCGACCAAGGAGATCGGCGGGTTGATCAAGGCTATTCAGAAGACCGTGACGGAAGCGGTGCGAGCCATGGAGGATGGCGGGCAGGAGGTGGAAAATGGGGTGCGTCTGGCGAATGAATCTGGTGAGGCGTTGGCGACGATCTTGAAGGCGGCCGAAGCGGTCTATCGCCAGGCTGAGGAAGCTGGCAAGGGCGCGGCGCAGATGAGTGCGGCGTCGAACCAGCTGGTGGCGGCGGTGGAGGGGGTCAGTGCGGTGGTAGAAGAGAACACGGCTGCGACCGAGCAGATGGCGGCCGGTACCACGGAAGTGACCAGGGCCATCGAGAATATCGCGGCGGTTTCGGAAGAGAACAGCGCTGCCATCGAAGAAGTCAGCGCTTCGACCGAGCAAATGAGCGCACAGATGCAGGAAATAACCGTATCGGCCAGCACGCTGGCTGAGATGGCGCTTGCGCTGCAGGGAGTGGTGGATCAGTTTAACCTGGAATAGATCGGGTTGAGATTGGTGAATATTCAGATGGTCCTGGACCTTTGGAAAATAATTTTGAACCGGTGCAGCTCGTAACTGCCTGATGTGGATGCGGCTGTGTTTATAATGAATGCAGGTCATCCAGTCATCCAGGAGGCAATCGTGTGCGTATTCTCTTTCAGGGGGCGGCTCGGGCGGTTGCGGGTTCGATGCACTTGATTGAAGTTAACGGTTGTAAGCACGGTGAGCGGCGCGGGGTGCGGGATGTGATCTAGCCCGAGATGCAGGATGTGCTTGAGATTTAAATATCACGGATAGGCGATTTAGCGGTATAATCCGCCCGCTGCGCTGCGTTATTGGAGAGATGCCAGAGCGGTTGAATGGGACGGTCTCGAAAACCGTTGTGGTCCCCTGGGCCACCGTGGGTTCGAATCCCACTCTCTCCGCAAGAAGGCCGTTGTGACTATGTCACGGCGGCTTTTTGTTTTTGGCGTTCTGAGGAATAATGGTTTTAGAGCTTTTACCGTAGAGGCACGGAGAAAACCTGATTACCGCGGAGCTCGCGGAGAACACGGAGAAGACCTGAGCATGGGGGGGCGCAGAGTGTAGTGATTGCGTTTATAATACGCAAAATGCGGTGAAGGTTTGGTATTTATTTCAATAATTTTTGGCACGGTTCAGAAAAACTAAAAAAGTGGTCACAGCAGCTTTACAAATTGTGTCATAAATTGTTGCCGGGTACAAACGAAGTAGCCCCGGCAGAGCGGGTAGGTGATATCTTGGTGGTAAATGACCTGCAAAGCCA
>JBBRWF010000305.1:0-5886 GCA_038249405.1 Anaerolineales bacterium | reverse complement strand
CCTCAAATGAGGAACGGGGGTATGCCAACCCGTCGCCGTCAAGTTTTTGGCTGGTGAGTACGTCTTGTTTCAAGCCTCAAATGAGGAACGGGGGTATGCCAACTGTCTTTTTTAAAACGCTTGAAATCGCGCTTTTGCTCATTTTAGCACACTTCAACGCTCAATTGTACCGGGCTTGCGAACCTCAGAAGCATAGACTCGAAAATCCCTGAAAACCAGGCCCGGACGGCTGATCCGCGCCTCCCGCCAGCGCCTCTGAACTCATCGGAACTCATCAAATCACGCTCCTGCGCATTTTGCGAACGGTAATCACTCGTATGCGAAACCCTTCACAAAGTTTTTCATTTGCCAGACGCACCATTCGGTTATACAATCGCGCTATGGAACCCATTTATACTGTTTTCTCCATTCTCAGCGCCTTGCGCAACGGGGCACCTCCACACAAAATCGGAGTGACTCTTGGCGGATGTGGCCTGCGCATCACTCCGCGCGTCCCTTTCTGGCTGGCGCTGTGCCGCCAGGCCGGGCTGATCAACGACCGCAATCCGCCGGCGGTCACCGGTTACGCCAGGCAGTGGTTGACCAGGCTGCCGGATGCCCAGATCATCAGCTTGCTGGAGGCCTGGCAGGCTGCCCCGGCGCACCCCAAAAACCGCGCCGCGCGTAAGATACTGCTGATCCGGCTCAAGATGGATCGCCCGCTCAGTGCGAATGACCGGCGCGAAATTAGCGGGCTGCGCGCGCTCGGCCTGTGCCAGGCGGAGCAACTGACCGGCTTTGGCAGGGCCGCCCTCAACCTGGGAGATTTCCCATCGCCGCTCCGGGCAGGGCTGTGGCGTTTGGATGGCCGCCGCCTGAGTCTGCCCCATTTGCCCGATTGGGGTTTGGCCTGGCAGCTTGAGCGCTTCCTCGCGCCTTGCGCTCCGCTCGAATACCTGCTCACGCCGCAGACGCTGCGCCAGGCCAGCCAGCGTGGCGATCCCCAGATTCTACTTCAGACTCTGGAAGCCGGGTTGGGTGAACCCGTCCCGCCGGCGCTGATGGCCCAAATCCTCGGGCAGCCTGTCCTTGAATGTCGCGAAGGCACCGTCCTGACCTTTTCCGGGACGCAAGAATTGTTGCAACTGCGTAAATCAAACACATTGCGACCCTATCTCGAACAAATTCTCACGCCGCGCAGCGTGCTCGTTTTCCCGGCGAATGCGCCCCGCCTGCTGCGTCTGCTCGAACGCCGCGGCATCTATGCCCGCCCGGCTCAGGAGGAACCTGTTCCCGCGCCCGAAGCGCTGCCGCCTCCGCCCAAATGGCCGACCGAGGAAACGCATGCCGAACTGCGCCGCGCGCTGGATTATCACCTGCGCCTCCAGACCGGGCTCAGCATATTATATACTGCGCCCAACGCCGAGCGGCCCGAAGAACGCCGCATTACGCCGCTGTTGATTGAGCCGCGCGATGAATATACTTACGTCATCGCATACTGCCACACTCGCCGCGGGCAGAGAACTTTCCGACTGGACCGCATGGAGCTGGCCGAACTCCAAACACGAAAACCCTGAAGGTTTTCTTCGCTGCTCAGATTTTCAGTCCGCACAGATAATCTGCCAATCAGCTTTCGCGTGGTCGATGGAGACCTTTAGAGTCTGCGTCCTTTAACCGGCAGCAGCGCCCGCGCCTGCCCCATGCCGATGGTGGCGTGGTGCCCGACCCCGGCGTAAAAGGCAAACTGGGCCAGCGACTGCAGTACCGCCGCCGCTCCATCGCTGTAAGGCTGCCATTTCTCTTGCAGGGATGCGGGCTTGGGCAGCACAAACTCCACTGAACCCGTAAAACCGGTCGCCTGTCCGCGCGAACCTTCAGCGAAGGTCCAGTGTGTGGTGTTGACCGAGGTCAGCGAATTGACAAAAATACACTCCTCCGCGAACTGCGGCCATAGTTCCTGCACCTGCATGGCCTCCGGACAGAAGGCATTCCACTTGGCCCACAGCGAGCGAAAGACCTGCCCTGGGATTGGCAGACACACATCCTGGCTGCCATTTCGGAAAGCGGTCGGGCTGGCAAACTCCATGCGCACAAAGCGCCGGGCCGCCTGCAGCGCCGCATCCTGGGCAATCTCAGAATACGAGCTGCTGCCCGCCCAGGGATGCTCGGCACGGTTGCGCGCAACCCCATCCACGCGAAAATCCATCTTGTACAACGTCAGGCGCTCGGGCAGCTTCGGCAGCACCTTTTTTTCAAGCACTTCCGATAATTCGTCATCCAGGCTGGTGATACGCAGCCAGCAGCACTGCCCCGGTTTCAGCCAGCTACCCTCCATCAATGGCCGGCCATTATCGTCCAGCAGAGTCGAGACGGTGTAAGGCTTGAGCGTCTTTTCGTCGTGCAGTTTCTCCACCAAGGCCGGGCTGGCGCGCGTGACCTGCCCAAAGAACCAGCCCTGGGCTGGACGGCCTAAAGCGCCCAAGATGGGGTAGTTTGATTCGGCGGTGAGAGAGATGAGGATGGAGAGGAGGGGCATGGGCTATTGATCAACTACTCGGCAGTCGATGATCCATTCATCATTTTCTTGAGATTTTCCGATCACCTCCAGTAAAACCTTAGTCCCTTTTATATCTAAAACACGGTCTTTGGGCCTACGATTAACCGGACTCACTATACAATAGTCATAAGTATCATGGTATTGGCAATGTAAAACAACATCGTCATCTTGGTTACCCAAAACCGTGGCCAAAAGAACATCACCAAGATTCAACTGGTGTGGATGAACAGAGACAGGGTTATAGATTTTTGGCGCTGGTTCCTTAAGCCACTTACCAAAAACAATATGCGGGGCCGGTAAAACCGAGCGTTTTGTAAATCCTCCTTTTTTCCCGGCAAACTCTTTCAATTCCATATATCGAGTTATGCTTACTGATGGGTGGTCGACCCATGACAACATGATAAGCAGTTCCTGGATGCGTTTATTTTCATCCACTTGTTCTAATGTTGCATCCTGATTTTTCAATAGCCAACGCGCAAAAGCAACACGGGCGTTATTTAATTTCTGATCAGAGTGTGGATCCGAAGAAACAAACCATTTCTTGTCTAAAAACAATTTTTCATATCTTTGAATGCGATCCTCAAGATTCGGCGTAGCGGCAATTGCTACAGAGCCCAACCCATAGGGTTTGCCCATACCTATCTTCAAACGAAAACGATTATCGTTACCTTTATCGAGAACCCAGAGCACGGCACCCAATTCTTCAGGTCGCAAATTCTCGAAATGAATTGCGAACTCAAATTTCTGATTCTCACGGATCGGTTTGACCGGTGGTGAATATTGGTTATCATGGTTTTGGAAAATTTGCCCGCTCGCTTCAAAAGCGCTCCGCTCAATCGCCCCCTTGTGCCAGTAAAATTTATGACCGCGCAAGGTGGTTTTCTCTTTCGATGTGTCATAAATAGAAAGAGTGTCTGGATCATTTGGGTTTTCCTGAGTCAAATAATGTTGAAAAGCGGTTGCCTTTGGAGATGACAAAACATTCAGTCGCGTCTGCGGCAATAACGCGTTCTGAATATCGTCGCCTATCATAACTGCATCAGTTATGGCTACTCGTCCAGTAACCTGCTTTCTGCCCACATTACTTTGTGGTATGTAACCAAATAATGCTTCAGCCAGGTCATAACGTTCCGGATTCCCCAATAAAATCTCCGATAGCATTTGCGCTGGTGAGAGCTGATAAGGCAGACGGAACATATAAGCACGTCCAAACCCTAATACTTGCTTTTCATCATCACTAGCAAGATAAAACACCGGATCGCCATCCTTCAGCTTTCCATCTGCTTTGCGCCCCTTTGTCTTCGGGAATGCAAATCCCTGGTATTGAGTAAGCTGATCCTTGTCTTCGAACAAATCTACCTGCTCGTCGGTGAGAAAAAGTTTTGAATCAATACCTCTTTTGAGAAAAGCAAATTCTTTCTCCTTTCCATTCATATCGCCAGTGATAACTAGAACAGCATCCTCAAATCCATCTAATTTTTGACGAGAAAACTCTTCAGCTGTATAGAAACGGGTTGGGTTATCAACTGCTTGTTCGTTCAATCGAACAAAGACTGGCTGGTGCTGTATTTCTTCTCTTGGAACTCGTCTTGGAGATGTTTTTACAAGTTCTCCATTCCGCATCTGTTCTTTGTAGAGACTTTCTACGCTAAATTGTGCTTGAATATCCACACGCTCAACACGAGCCGCAATTGTCGGAACAATCCATGACCTTGATTTGTCACGGTGGAAAAAACCAGCTCGTACTTTATCCTTCATTCTTTCTGTATAGGCGGACCCCATCGACGTGTTTTCAACGGAACGGTAAAATAATTGTTTGTCGGTTACAGGGCTTAATCTAGCCTGGCTGATCACTTCAACCAAAGTTCGCAGCATACCGCGAATACTGCTGCCTGGGATAAGTAGTTTTTCTTGTGGAGAGCCATGATAAAACGGCTCGCTAGAAGATTCCTTTTTCTCAAATTCTTTAAGGGTTTGCGCTGCGCGCAAATAGATGGGGGTCGAGTTAGTCAATATGCAAGTAATTTTCCCGGTCAATAAGCTTTTATCGTAAAAGCCCTGAGAAGGCGGGTTTTCAACCAAACGCACAGATTCCGGCAACGGAACAAAGTTATACGGTGCAATAGCTTTCCGATTTTCACGTATGTCATTAGAATGTGTAGGATTCGTCATTTTGCCACCTCCAAATCCCTTTTGCCAATCGAAAGCCCGGCCAGCCGGCTGAGGGCGATGCGCGCCTCGCCGGTTTGTGCGTCGGACTCCACCAGGTGATGTACTTCCAGACGCAGGCATTCATTGCCATTATCGTCCGGGTCGAGCCGCGAACTTGCCACTTCGAGTGGGACGATGTGGTCGAGCCCGTGCTGGCGGGCGTCAAATACGCGTGTAAAACCAGCTTCGGGTGCATAGGCCCGGCTGCCCCATAAGACCTGGCTCTCCACAATCACTTCATATCCAACATCATCGATGCAGCGGGCCTGCCAAGCTCCAGTTTCATCTTTGAAAAGGCGAATCTCATCTTGTGCGCCAAACGCATACGCCTGGTGCAGAATGTTAAGGCTCAACTTTGGAGATATTCCTTGCATCCCTTCGGATGTTTGAAAGCGGTTGTCCACAAATCCACCCCACACCACGCCATCATCGCAAAATGCCAGGAAGAAAGGGCGGTCCTTTTTGTTTGCCTGGGCTTTGATCCAGACAAGTGGATCGATGTTTTTCAGAGGCTTCCCATCAATTTTCTCGATTTTCTCAATCATGGCTCACCTGCCATTCATCCACATTGTTAAAGGCTTTGACAAATTCTTCAAGCTGAGTGCCATCCGGTGTTACATTTACCTTTTCACCGTCGGCAATGAATTGCCAGGTGGCATCGCTTGGTTTGAGTTGGGACCCAATGCTGTTGGGAACGGTTAAAGTCGCTTGCAACCCGGTTAATCTGCCGCGTCCCACCCCCGATTCGCCACCGATGGGCAGATCGCCGCTCCACAGGTCTTTGAGCAGCAGCAGGAGCAGGCCGATTTCATTTACCTTCGGACTACGCAGACTCAGGTCAAGCCTGACGTTTTTTGCGCCCGGTTTGCCGATCACAGGTTGCTCGCTGAACAAGGCCGATTCAAAAGCGCCGCCGGTAAAACGGTCAATTTTGACACGGGTCATGACCAATGAACTGCTGTCAGTGATTTCAGTTTCTTTGATGATCACCCGGCTGGCGTAAACATCCCGGTCGTCGCGTTTGATTTCGGAAGGGCCAAACATACCGTCAACAAATTGTTGCGCCTTCTCCTTCTGGTCGCCGGAGATTGTGCGGGCGATTTTGAGCGCGCGGTGACGCAGCACGCCGGCCCAACTGG
>JBBRWF010000304.1:0-5894 GCA_038249405.1 Anaerolineales bacterium | reverse complement strand
AGAACCGCTGAGACTCAAACCTGCTTCAGGTATAAAAAAGCCGAGCTCTTTGGCTCGACCTGCACAATCTCCCTTACCGGCTGGCTCCATTTATTCAAGCCGTAAACCCGTAAATCCCGCTATTTAATCTGTCCCCGGACAGCATGGTGGCGCTCTATTTCTGTGGGGTGTACAAATGTTTTAATGAATTAAAACTGGGCCCTGGAAATTCGCCCTGGTGTTGGCGGCCGGGTATATTGTGCTGCTGGCTTTTTTCCTTCTGACGGAAAGATTCAACCTGCGTTTGATGGTGCTGCCCCTGGCGGCGGGCCTTGTGGCTCATATTTTTGCGCTGGTCATCCACTATGTGTTCTGGTCCTTTAAAACATAATGTTTATTTGGCTCGATCTCGAGCTCATGGCGATCATGGCTGTTCTGATCGGTGTCATGCTTTACCCCGGCCTGTATGTCCCGCTCCGGCAGATTGTCAATGTGATTGTTGACATGGCCTGCGGGTCGCTGCCGCCTTTCCTCAATACTAGGGCAAACCCGGAGCCTGAGCCATAGAATGTTCCAGCAGGTGAATATTACGACACGTTATGCAACAGCCAGGGATGATTACCCTGGCTGTTTTTTTATTGAGTTCCCGGCTGCAAAGTTGAGTTGAATTTGCCTGATCTGAACACTCCGTAAAAAATACCGCCGATCACAGCGAGGGGGCGCTCTACCAACGGTAGAGATATTTACGCCCATTATTGAACAGATGTCAAGCGATTGGGCAAACATTCCAAAAACAGGGCTTGAATCCCTGGCGCTTTTCTGCTACTCTTTTGGAGAGGAAAAATAACCATGCAGCCTGATGGAAAAATCAATGTAGCGATTCTGGACGATCATCAAAGTATCGTGGATGGGTACGTGGCGCGTCTCAGCCAGAACCCCGCCATTCATGTGGCCGCCACCATGGGGTTTGGGGATGAATTGGAACCTGCGCTGGCTCAGTTCCCGGTCGATGTCCTCCTCTTGGATGCAAATGTTCCCATCTCCGCGCAGAACCCTGCCCCTTACCCGCTTTTGCATGTCATTCCCAAAATGATGCGGCTCTACCCGCGCCTGGAGATCCTGATCATTTCCATGTTCGCCGAACGCGGCCTGATCCGCGCGGTGATGGAAGCCGGTGCAAGCGGCTATATCCTCAAAGATGACCGCGCGACCGTGACCGACCTGGCGAACGTGGTCCTGATGGTTGCCAATGGGGGCATTCACTTCAGCCAGAAAGCGCACCAGTTGTTTCTTGGTCCGCAGATCACGCAGAGCGGGGATGATCTGAGCGCGCGCCAGCTGGAAGCTCTATCGTTGTGCGCTTCCTATCCAGACGCGTTAACGACCCAGCTTTCTGAGAGCATGTCCATTTCAAATTCCACCTTTCGCAACCTGCTTTCGGGCGCTTACGTCAAGTTGAACGTGCGCACGCGCGCCGCCGCCATAGCCAAAGCCCAGAGCCAGGGCATTATCACCCCGCTTACGCCATCCTCACTATCCGCCTGAGATTTATACCAGCAGCCAATAAAACCCAACACGCATCAGTGAGCGGCAGGCGGGCCGGAATGAACAGCCTGTACCTGCCACTGGCGCAGCCCCTTGCGCAGAAAGATCATCGCCAGCCCTGCCAGCACCAGCAGCGTCCCATTGACTGCCGAGACACTTGCCACCCCAAAACGCTCCGATGCTCCCCCAATCAATAAAGCGGAAAGCGGCTGCATGCCAAAACTGACCATGGTGAACAGGCTCAGTAGTCTGGCGCGCATCTCACCCGGTGACAGCACCTGGATCAGCCCCATGGCCATGGCAATCACCAGGGGCAGCGCCAGGCTCAGCGCAAACAGGCACAACATTGCCAGCGGCAGCCAGCGCACGATCGAAAGTACCAGAAACCACCCCCCCGCCCAAATGAGTTCCAGGCTCATCAGCAGGCCAACTTTTCGCCTGGACTGTGCCAGAGGCATCAGGAATACAACGCTGGTCAGGGCTCCCGCGCCAGAAGCTGCCAGCAGCCAACCGAGCGTACTGGCATTGCCTGCCAATGGTTCAGCGGCAAAAGCGGGCATCATGGTCATCATCGAAAGCGCCAGCATGGTAATGCAAATACTCAGCAGCAACAGGTCCTGAATGCGCGGCTGACCGCGCAGAAACCGCATTCCTTCCCACAGATCGCCAAAAACCGAATTACCCGTTGGCGGGCGATGCACCTGGTTTGCCTGCACAGCGATCAGGCTGCCGATGACAGCCAGAAAGCTGGCGCCGTTCAGCCAGAAGGCGGTTGCCGCACCCCAACTGCCGATCACCCACCCTGCCAGGGCCGGGCCGATCATACGGCTGGCCTGCAGGAACATGGCGTTCATATTAACTGCCTTGCGCACCTCGCCCATGCCTGCCAGATCGCCCAGAAAGGCCTGCTGGGTGGGGAAATCCAACGCCGAAATTATGCCCAGCAGCGCGCTGAGTGTATAAACATGCCAGATCTGGACGAGCTTCAACTGCACCAGCACTGCCAGCGTAAAGGCCAGCAGCATCATTCCGGCCTGGGTGAAGATCAGCAGATAACGCCGGTTTAAGCGGTCAGCCCACACCCCCGCCCACGGTCCGATCAACAGGATCGGTAAGGACGCAAGCATAGCCACGATCCCCAGCGCTGCCTCAGAATGGGTTAGTTCCCAGACCACCCAGCTCTGGGCTGTGATCTGCAGCCAGGTGCCGATCAATGACACGGCCTGGCCGGAAATATACATTCGGAAATTTGGCAGCTTTAACGGGGAAAACCCCTGGATGATGGTCCGAAACATGCGCACCTCTTGAATTTTAGTAGGTGCATTATACTGCCTCGGCTGAGGTACTTTACAAAAATCACATCAGGGCTTTGCGGCGATCTGCGTAAAAGCTGGCTTGCTCACCATTATTGAGCGCCCGGTATAGAAGCTCGAGCTCTTCAAATACATATGGGTCAGGCTCGCCCGCTTGGTCACATTCTTTTTCGAGCCGCAACTGTATCTCAAGCGCTTCCTGTAAACGTTCAAGTGCACGCAGCGTCCAGGCGATCATCCAACAGGCTAATCCGAATTGTCTCCGGATTGCCACGCTGTGCGTTCACGGCGAGCGCCAGCTTGAATTCCACCAATGCTTCTTCATAACGGCCAAGCAGGTGAAGCGCATAACCCAGGTTGTTTCGCAGCGAGCCTTCCCAGTTTTTGGCATCTGTCTGGGTGGAAGCCTTCATGCAAGCGATTGCCCGGCGATTCCATTCCACCTGCTGCTCGGGGGCTGTATCCACCATGCTCATCATGTGCAGCGCATCAATCGCCAGTGTGTCAAATTTTCCGTTGCTGGCGAGATCGAAGGCATACAAATAGGCGGCGCTGGCCAGTTCCTTGTTTTCGGGGGTCTGTGACTCTGGGAGGTGGGCCGCGGATGCAAGCGTCCGCCCCGATTCAAGATAGTAGTGCACCTGGGCCTCAAGGCCCGCAGCCATGATCTGCGGTGTGAGGCCAGCCAGGATCTGCTGCGCCTGTGCGAAGTCGCCGCGCAGGCCGTATGTTCGCGCAATCTGCGTTTGCAAGATCAGAGCCTCATCGCCAGATGCAACCGCGAGCACGGCTCGAAAACGCTGCTCGCTCAATTCTGGTTTACCGAAATCCCAAAGTTCAGAAAGATTGATTGTCATAAAGGATATCCTTAACGGTTTCAATGCAAGTTTGCATTGAAACCGGTTATACGAAACGGTTGGAAGTAATTCTAAAGCATTTTTTGTCTCTGAAAATTCTGTTATGTTCTTGAGCCTACTTCTTGATTTGTGTTTTGCACCATGTCAGCGTTTCGCGCATCGCCACATCCAGCGGTGTGGCTTTGAATCCAAAGGCTTTCTCGGCTTTGGAGGTGTCGATCACAAAGGGCGTGCTCCACTCGTACATCATTTCGACCATCTCTGCCATGTTCTTGTTAAACAAACCCAGTACACCCATCAGGAATGCACCGGCTGCCTGGCTCTTTACCGGTTTCCCCAGCTCGGTCTCGATCAATTTGACAAACTCCATCTGCGCGATGGGCGCGTTGCTGGGCGTGAACCAGACCTGGCCCAGCGCCTCGTCCCGAGTGCCCAGGGTGGCAAGCAACTTGCCAAAATCAGGGATGTAGGTGAAAGAATGTGGCAGGTTGGTGTTACCCATCAGGTTTACGGCTTTGCCTTCCAGCGCGGGTTGAATTGCGTTGCTCGTCAGCGCGCTGTCGTAAGGTCCAAAGAAGTCTGAGCCGCGAGCGATGGCTGCGCGAACTTTCCCGGCTTTGTGAGCATCGAGCACTTCCTGTGCCATGGCTGCGCGCACCTTGCCCTTTTTAGTGTGTGCGTTGAGTGGAGAATTTTCACGCAGGCTGCCGGAGAATTTTCCGTACATGTACAGGTTGTCGGCAACAATGAATTTTGCATTGTTGGCTATCGCTGCATCCAGGATGGCTTTTTGCAGAGGCGGGAACTTCTCAGCCCATTCGTAATAATGCGGCTGCGCGCACTGGTAAATGGCTGTTGCACCTTTTGTGAGCTCAATGTTTTTCGCAGTGTCGTAGGCATCGCTGGCGATGAGTTCCACCCCGGCAGGCGGGTTTTCCATTTTCCCGGAACGGTTTACCATGCGTACCTTTTTGCCCATCTTGAGCAGGTTTTCAGCCGTGTAGCGCCCCAGAGGACCAGTTCCAAAAATGACATGCAGTTCAGTGTTTGTATCCATAATATTCTCCTTATTTTACGAGCATTTGTTTGGCGAGATTTCTAAAGATATTGGATTTGTATGTTTTTTATTTCCCGTGCAAAGACTTCGCCGGGATCATCAAAAAAGGAAGGTATCTGGTTTGTGATTTCCAGCATGACCAGCCCGTGTACGCGGCTCCAGATGACAAGGGCCAGGTACAGCACCTCGGCTTCGGCCCCTCCGGAAAATTCCTGCCAGGCTGCCAGCATCGATTGCAGCCTGGGGGTCATGACTGCCAGGCGTTCCGTATGCAGTTTGCCTGCGGAGCAGAGCGCCTGAATGGCGTCAGTAAGCGAAACCAGGCCGCGTGCCGCCGCAGGCAGAGTAACGTCTTCTGGGGCGTGGTAGTTGGGGATGGGTGTGCCAAAGATAAGCTGGTAACGCTGAGGATAGGTTACAGCCCACTGGCGGTAGGCCAGCCCCAGGGCAGATAACCTCCCTGGCAGATCTTCTGTTGGAATGGTTTCCACACAGGCTTCCTGTGAGTCAGCCAGCGAGTTGTAAGCATCCACAATCAGCATGGTGACCAGCTCGTCGCGGCTGGGGTAGTAGTTGTAGATGGCAGGGGCCGAGACACCCAGCTCGCGAGCCACGGCACGCAGGCTTAGAGAAGATGCGCCAGACTCGGTGATCTGTTTCCACGCAATTTCTTTGATAGCTTGCTGTAGGGCGCCTTGCGGCGTTATGATTCTTGGTCGAGGCGACATTGTTTTCTCCAATTTGCACATCTGTATATTAACGGTGTAAATATACATCATAAATAAATGGATGTCAAGCCTGAAAATAAGATTTCCCCAGCTGGCTTGCTCCCTACGTTATAGGGCTCGTGAAAATTGAGAACGGCTATAAATGGTCTATCCGTGCATATCTCCGGGCAAACTGAGTGGCCTCTTGAATACGAAATAGCCCTTACGATTGAGGTTGTCCGATCTATGGAATTTGACCCTGACTTCATCAAGGTAAAACACTGCTGGCATACCCCAAAAACCTTGCGCATCTGTTATTTTTTGGTATCTTTAGGCCTGATAATTAACCACATAAAAAATGCTATTAAGCCCTCGTCTCATCCTGAAAGCCGGGCTTAAAGATTATTATTTGGCATATCGGAATGCTTTTCAGCTT
>JBBRWF010000303.1:0-5897 GCA_038249405.1 Anaerolineales bacterium | reverse complement strand
CTATCCGTCGGCCAATTTCGATGTTACCCTTCGCTTTACTGATCCTACGGACGTACCAGAGATCGCGTCCAGCGGGGCAAATCAACCTGGTACGGATGGCAGCCATTACATCTTACAAAATGGACGCGATTTTGTTTTCGCCATGGGTAAACAAATGAAATCCAAATCCGATCGCGTTGGAAATGTCACAGTAAACAGTTTCTATTACCCAGGCAGCGAAAACGCCGGACAGGCAGCTTTGGATACCACCCTGCAAGCCGTAAAAACTTACAGCGCGCTGTTCGGCAATTATTCGCATCAAACATTAACAGTGGTACAAGGCGATTTTAATGATGGTATGGAGTTTGACGGCCTGTATTATCTTAGCAATTCGTTTTATGATCAATACGATGATAGTCCCAAAAGCTTTCTGGTGACTGTTGCCGCGCACGAAACCAGCCACCAATGGTGGTTTGGGCGCGTGGCAAACGATCAAAATAACGAGCCCTGGATGGATGAGGCTCTGGCGACTTATTGTGAAAAACTCTTTTACGAGAAAAACCACCCCGAAGCACTCGATTGGTGGTGGGCATATCGAATAGATTTTTACCAGCCCGAAGGGAAAATCGATGGCAGCGTCCCTTCCTACGGCGGATTTACGCCTTATACAAACGCCACTTACCGCCAGGGAGCGCGTTTTTTTGATGAACTTCGCCAGCAAATTGGCGACGAGACCTTTTATGCTTTTCTAAAGGATTACGCAGCCCAGATGGATGGAAAAATAGCCAACTCAGCTGATTTTTTCCGAATTTTGAGCGAACATAATCCGGCAGATGTTTCAACCCTGGAATCCAAGTATTTCTCAAAATAGAGGCAAACCGGTGATCTCGTATAATCTCCGCTGCCAACAAACCCATAAAATTCTTCAACTGGAATAAATTAACTAGAACCCATGAAAATCCTTTTTGCACGCCATGGGGAGAGTCTGGCAAACACCCTGCATATTATTTCCAACAGTGATCTGCCGCACCCCCTGACCGAAAACGGCCGCATCCAAGCCACGATTCTAGCGAGAAGGCTGGAATCCCGTGGAATCACCAGTATTTATACCAGCCCGGTTCTGCGCGCCCTGCAAACTGCAGAAATAGTGGCTGGGCAACTATCCGGTGGAGCAGCTCACTCACGGCTGGAAGTTAATATCAGCCCAGGATTGAGCGAATATTATTGCGGTGTGCTCGAAGGGCGCGGAGATGAACAGGCTTGGAGCATGCACAACCGCTTTTTTCATAATTGGCTCGGTGATGTAGGCAAAAGCCGTGATGAGTCCCCGGCAGGCGGTGAAACATTCGGAGAAATCCGCGCACGCTTGAAAGAATTTGTCAACACACTTCTGAAGAAATATGGGGAAGACAACAACGTTGAAATTCTCTGCGTCAGCCACGGAGGTACGCTTAGAGTTGGCTTGCCCGGACTACTAACCAATCTTGATTTTGATTTTACGCAAACACACGGTCTAGGGCATACCGAAATTATTGAAACGGAGATCCGTGCAGGTGCGCTTATGTGTCTATCCTGGGGGGAACACGCTTTCCCCTTTCAAATCTGAAAATGAAATTAGCCACAAAACTGCCAGTCTAACCAGGATTGTGATATTAATCAGGCTGGACAGAACAGGCAAAGTATAATAAGGCCTTATTCATTTCCAGCATTAAAGTTAATCCCAACACTAAATATTCTCATCCTTGAGCTAAAAAATGACTCTGCGTAGAAAAATTTTACTGGCTTTGTTAAACCTTCCTGTAATCCTGTTTCTTATCGTTCTGGTCAGACCAGTACAGGCAGTTGATCAACACAATGAGATCGAGCTGCTTTTTCTGATTACTGGACTTCCGATCATGTTGTTTAATTACCTGGAATGGACCGATCCACAATTCTTGGATCAGCTTTTTGGCGCTTCCAAGCTTTCATCATCCCTGAGCTCTTTGCTTTCCCAAACAAACGGTGTCTTGGGTAGATTCATTCCGAGAAAATTGCTTTTCTGGCAATTCGGTGCCATTATGGTTTGTGTGCTGGTTGTTGGGTTTGCTCTTGGAGCAGGGGTCCTATTTTTTGTATTGAAACCAAGCCCTGAAACCGCCATTACAACAGAAATGGCCAGACCTACCCTAACCAGGTCCGCGGACTCAACACCCGTAAAAACCAGCACACCAGAATCAAACGTAAAGATGCAAACAGAATCTGCTGCAACTGTGGCACCGAGTAAGACCGTGGAAATTTCACCACTCATTGCCGGAACAGCCACGGCCACCGTCACTGCCCTGCCTGTAGTTACCACAGACTCCAATCGTTGTGGATCTTCCACATCAATACAGCTCACCACTATCCGGACCGGAATTAAACTATTAGATTCCACCAATGACATTAAAACCGGTTACCTGGTCAAATCAATTGCACTCGATGAACTGTGGTTTTTTGCTGCCAAAGTTTACGGTGAAAATTTCGATGGAGGTGTTTCAGTTGAGCCAGCAGTCTGGTCTTTTTTTGAAAAGAATGGCACTCCTTACAATATTTACGCGGTCAACGATATCGCCTATCAATATTCAAATTTTCCACCCAGTCAGGATGCCAACCCACCTCTAAATATGCAAATAGATGGCGCCAACATTGCGTATGAATGCGCAGTAAATGGCGAATGAAAGTGAGCTGCACCTTTGATAACAACCCCAAACCTTGATGATGGCGAACAAATCTGCGAAATAGCGCTCCGCACTGGTATGTTTACAGAAGAAGAAGTGCAGTGTGTAAATGATATCTGGCAGCAATATGTGCAATTTGGTATTCAAGCCAGTGGTTACACTTTTTTTGTCGAGAAAGAAACCAAGAATGTGCTGGGTTTTGTGTGTGTGGGCCCACGCCCGCTCACAGATCGGGTGTATGATCTGTATTGGATAGCAGTTGACACCGATGTGCAGCGTAAAGGTGTTGGTAAAAGACTTTTGAAAAGGGCAGAAACAGAGGTACGCTCTTCTGGGGGACGTATACTGGTCATCGAAACATCCGGAACACCAAAATATGCTGGCACGCGCTGCTTCTACGAATCCAGTGGATACCTTCATGAAGCGACTTTGCGCGATTTGTATGCGGATGGCGATGATTTGTACATCTACACGCAGCGCATGGATGTAACTGGGTAATATTTTTCCTGGTCACTTATAGGAGTTTTATGGATCAAATTATGCAAGGCAAAACCATCCTGGTGACAGGCGGAACCAATGGAATTGGCCTGGCAGCTGCCAGAGAACTGGCCCGCATGGGTGCCAAAACGGTGCTAGTCAGCCGCAGTGCAGATAAATGTGCCGCTGCAACATCTGCAATCAAAAATGAGACCGGCAATGAACAAGTGGATTTCATCGTTGCTGATTTATCAAGCAAAGCAGGCGTTCAGCATACAGCCCATGAATTCAAAAAACGCTACACCCGTTTACACGTACTATTAAATAATGCCGGCGCAATGTATATGTCCCGCCAGGTTTCCGCAGATGGCATTGAGATGACCATTGCGCTAAATCATCTTAGTTATTTTCATCTAACTATCCTGTTGTTGGATGTTTTGAAGGCCAGTGAAGCGGCCCGATTGGTGAATGTATCATCAGATGCGCACCGCGGTGGGAAAATTAACCTGGGAGATCTGCAACTTTCCAGGGGATACAGCGGTTTTGGAGCATATTCACAATCCAAACTGGCCAACGTACTTTTTACTTATGAGCTCGCTCGCAAGTTGCAAGGTACAGGTGTCACCAGTAATGCGCTTCACCCAGGATTGGTCAATACGGGTTTTGCCAAAAACAATGGTAGTCTGTTCAGACTGGCAATGAGGCTGCTCAGCCCTATGCAAAAGAAAGTTGATAACGGCGCATTAACCAGCATTTATCTTACATCTTCGCATGAAGTCGAAGGGGTCTCTGGAAAATATTTTACGGATTGCAAAGCGGTCGAGTCTGACCCGGCTTCGTATGATCAGAATACTGCAGAAAAACTATGGCAATTAAGCCTGGAAATGATCGCTTGAAACAAGCCTTAAAGTCACCAAGACCCTGCAGCCGACTTTAAGGCATGCAGGGTTCTTTTTTATTCAAATCACAAACAAGGCATGGCCAAAGGCATTGTCGTTCGGGGCCGGATACCACCTATAGATTGGCTTGGTTGGATTCTTTCATTTTCTTAAGGCAAAACGGGGGTAAAATAAAATCTTGCATATTTTTTATTTTCAGGAATCAGATGTCCATCATCCCATCCCCCGCTGAATTCACCATCCAACGCCCTGCCTTTGCACGCAATAACGCTGTCAGTTGGATATACTCACATGCCAGCCAACACTGGGGCATCATCATCATTTTGCTGGTCGGCGCATTTGGCAACGCAGCCCTGGCCGCCGTGGTTCCTCTCCTGGTTGGAGATGCCTTTAATGCCATGCTCCAATCCATTCCAGATACAGGGGTTCTGCTCCCATTGGCACTTATCATTGGCGGAACGCAAATCCTGCGAGGGGTATTACAACTGGGACGCAACTTTGGCGCGGAACTGCTTGGGCAACGGCTCGAACGCGAAATTCGCGATGAAATGTATATTTCACTGCTTGGTAAAAGCATGACATTCCACAGCCTGCAGCCGGTAGGCGATACCATGGCACGCGCCACCAATGATGTACGTGAAGTGAATCTGATGTTTAGTCCTGGCATCAACCTGGTAATTGGCTCGTTCTTTTTCCTGATCATGCCCATTATCGCTGCGCCACGCTACCATATAAGCCTGTTACTTACCCCGGCGATCTTCGCCATTTTATATTTTATTGTATTGGTACACTATCTTAAAAACTTGCAACCCATCTCTGATGAAGTACGCGCATCTTTTGGAGATATGAATTCGCACCTCTCAGAATCTCTCGACGGAGTGGAAACAGTAAAAAGCGCAGCACAGGAAAACGCCGAAGTAGAGCGGTTTGTAGTCAACGCTAAAAGAGTACGCGATGCATTCATCTTACAAGGTGACACAGAGGCGCGTTTTGTAGCCTTCCTTTTGTACGGTCTGGCCATCGCCGCAGGTTTAACCCATGCACTTCTGCTCTTTCGGCAGGGTTTGCTTAACACTGGACAGGTCATCGGTTATTTTGGCTTATTGCGCATGCTTGATTTTCCCACTTTCACATCCACCTGGGCATACACCCAGGTTTCCATGGGACTTTCCAGTGCTCGGCGCATTCTGGAATTGATGAACCGTGAAGACAACCTGGATCAAAATACCGCCGGACGAGATGAAACCATGCGGGGTGAGATTGAGTTCCGCAATGTGACATTTGCCTATCCCGGCGCTGATGAACCCATCCTGGATGGCATTTCATTTAAGGTTAAATCCGGGCAAACTGTTGCCATTGTTGGACAGACCGGCGCGGGTAAGACCTCACTGGCAAAACTTGTCAATCGTACATACGAGATCAGCAGTGGTCAAGTTTTGGTGGATGGTGTGGATGTGCGCGATTGGAATATGGCATCACTGCGTTCACAAATTTCAATCATTGAGCAGGATATTTTTCTGTTTTCGCGCTCAATCAGCGACAATATTGCGTTTGGAAAACCAGGAACAACACAAGTTGCGGTGGAAGAGGCTGCAAATGCAGCCCAAGCGCACGATTTCATCCAGACCTTTGAAAACGGCTATGAAACAGTGATTGGAGAACGCGGCGTCACTCTCTCTGGCGGCCAACGCCAGCGGCTGGCGCTCGCACGCGCTTTTCTCACTGACCCTCGGATTCTGATTCTGGACGACTCAACTAGCGCTATCGATTCTGCCACTGAAGATAAAATTCAGCGTGCTATCTCTGCCGCTGCAAAAGACCGCACCACATTGCTCATCACCCACCG
>JBBRWF010000302.1:0-5954 GCA_038249405.1 Anaerolineales bacterium | reverse complement strand
GTGGCCGCCAGGAAACTCAGGATCGAACCTGCCAACAACGCCAATTCAGGCAACCGTTGAATACTTTCATTGGCATGCACAAACTACCGATGCGCCCCCACCATCTGCTTGGCCGAAAGCGGAATTTGTTCCACCGGCCAACGGTCCTGGTAGATGGCTTTGACCGTGTCGGCCTTCAGCTTGAGCGGCGTGGCCAACAACCAGGGGGTGGTGTAGGCCGGGTCGTAGATAGCGTACACATTGAAGGTCTTGGCCTGCTCATCCGGGGTCACATCAGGCAAAACCACTCCTTCCCAAATCTCGGCGCGCAGCGAACGACCGGCTTCGTTCCAGGTTTCCTCCCGCTCAGGCAGTGATTTGGCCAGCGTTTTGTCCTTATAGTGTCGCTCCAAAGGGCGAATGCGTTGCCCGTACACGGGTTTGCGGCCTTTGCCTGCGTGTTGAGGGAGGACGTTGCGTCGTGCGGTAAAGTTGGTCGCCAGGTGCAAGACATAGCGTTCGATCTGAGCCTCCTGCAAATCACTGATTTTGACCCCGGCATCTACCACGACAATTTAATCATCGACCAAAGTTTTTGGACTACTTTTTCTCCAATCTGCAACAGAGAGCCGTTCCGGGGCTGTCCTTTTCCACGTTGTCCCTGGTGAGCATGCAGCAGCGGCGCTCGTATCTGCGCTCTGTATGCAACAGCAGATCCGTACGGAAGCAGAAAAAGTGTAGAGCAGGGCCAAAAAGCAAGCTAAGCAGCCAAACCAACAGGCGGAAAGCGGAAAACTGGACGCCCCAAGGGCAGTCACAACGCGCTGTTCATGGTCGATGTATCTCAAGTGTAATGTACCAGTACCGACAAGATGATCCTGATTTCAGTATTCTTGATTTGAAAGCGCTCTACGAGGCTGCCGATATGTAAAGGAGACAATACAAATGCTTCCACAAAAACCAGATGAAAATTTAGTTTCTCAGCTTTTCCATAAAGTGGCCGCTTTGGGCCGTATTCATCCGGATAATCCGCCGGTTTCATTGCCCTAGTTGGCGAAGGTATTGTTTCTGGAATAGGCCATTTAGCGGAAAATCGGGATAGGTTAAATTGCGGGTTGACGAAGGGGCGAAACGACCGTAGGTTTCTATAGTTTTGCGCCCTATACTAAACGTATTGAAAATACAAAAGCACCTCGATTGGAAGAGGTTTCGCTTCATCTGGAAGATATGTGGAGGCACGATGATGTTTATCGGGTTTTTTAACGCTGTGATGGGAATTTATCTGTTCTGGTTTTACCGATATGCCAGGGGTCGCGAACAGAGTACTCGTCCGATTCGGGTTCCAATACAACACAACCGGCGTAAACCGGGACGAAACGTGGGAGGCGAAGCATGGTAAAAGATCCCGTTTGCGGTATGGACGTAGATCCCGCTTCTGCTGCGGCAGTCCGGAAAGTGAATGGACAAACCTATTTCTTTTGTTCTACGGGTTGCGCCCAACAGTTCGATGCCGCTCCTGAACGGCATCTTGAAGCAGGAAAAGATTATCAAGTTGCTGGATTGGGGACAGCCACTTCGGCAACGACTGGCGTCAATCCGGTTATGACGGGACCCCAAAAAATCGAGATTCCCATTCTGAACCTGGACTGCGCCACGTGTGTGCAAACCATTGAGCGGGTCTTGCAAGAATTAGAAGGCGTCAAAAAAGCCAGTGTCAACTTCGCCACCGCGAAGGCACACGTGACATACGACCCGCAGCAAGTTTCATTGCTCGATATCGAACAAGCCATCAAAAAAGCCGGTTATTCAGTCGGCGGCGCAGAAGTGCAGATCGGTATCAAAGACTTTCGCTGCGCTTCGTGTGTTACCTATATTGAAAACGCCCTCAAAGCGACCCCTGGGGTCCTCAATGCAACCGTGAACGTGGCGACCCAAAAAGCGGTTGTCCAGTACATTCCTGGGCCGGCTTCGCTCTCCATGTTGGCTCACGCAATTGAGTCGGCTGGGTATCAGACGATTGAACCGGCGGCAGCCGGCGCTCCGGTAGAGGATCCGGAACGAGCGGCGCGCATGAAAGAATATCGTGCGCTGCGCGATCGCTTTATCTTTGCTGCAATCCTGGCTGTCCTGGTACTGGTGTTGACGTTTGGTGAATTCATCCCCGTCCTGAAGTCCATTCCGATGCAAGTCAATTGGATTATCCTGTTTGTGCTTACTACACCGGTGCTTTTTTGGGCGGGCAGCCGCTTCTTTACCGGCGCTTGGAGCGCAACCCGTCACCGCTCAGCGGATATGAATACGCTGATTGCTTTAGGCACCGGAGCAGCCTATTTATACTCAGTGGTAGCGACGTTCTTGCCCGGTGTTCTACCGGAGGGACTACGTGCGGTATATTATGACACCACGGCCATTATCATCGCTTTGATCTTAATGGGGCAGGTATTGGAAGCGCGCGCGAAAGGGCAGACCAACGAAGCGATCCGTAAACTCATGGGATTGCAGGCCAAGACAGCCCGAGTAGTGCGTAATGGAGAAGAAGTGGACATCCCCGTCGAAGAAGTCCTGGTAGGAGACATAGTTATCGTCCGCCCAGGCGAGAAAATTCCAGTAGATGGGGTGGTGCGTCAAGGATCTTCCAGCGTGGACGAGAGCATGATCACCGGCGAGTCACTGCCGGTTAGCAAGAAATCAGAGGACGAGGTGATTGGCGCTACTATCAATAAGACCGGCTCGTTCCGTTTTCGCGCCACCAAAGTCGGCAAGGACACCGCCCTGAGCCAGATTATTCAATTGGTGCAGCAAGCGCAGGGTACAAAAGCGCCCATCCAACGCCTGGCAGACGTCATATCTGGTTACTTCGTGCCTGTCGTGATTTTGATCGCCATCTGGAGTTTTGCGATCTGGTTCGTCTTTGGGCCGGCCCCAGTCCTACTACATGCTCTGGTGACGGCTGTCACCGTGCTGATTATTGCCTGCCCTTGTGCGTTGGGCCTGGCTACACCGACATCGATCATGGTAGGCACGGGAAAGGGCGCCGAAAATGGCATTTTGATCCGCTCGGCAGAGGCATTGGAAACCGCTCATAAATTGAATGCAATTGTGCTGGATAAGACCGGAACGATTACAAAGGGCAAACCCGCGCTCACCGACGTAGTGGTGAATGGGAAAATTCCAGAAAAAGAATTGCTGCGCCTGGCAGCCAGCGTGGAAAAATCTTCTGAACATCCTCTGGCGCAAGCGATTGTGGATGGCGCTCTAGACCAACAGATCCGTTTGGTCGATGTGCAAAATTTTGAAGCAGTCCCCGGCCATGGCGTGAAGGCCAACGTAGATGGGCATGAATTGGCGCTCGGCAATCTCAAAATGATGATGCAGATTGGCGCCAGTCTGGATGGGCTGAAAGCGCAGGCCCAAGAATTGGCGGACAACGGCAAAACGCCCATGTACGTAGCGGTGGATGGGCAGGCGGCGGGTATCGTGGCCGTAGCAGACACGGTCAAAGAAGACAGCCGGGCAGCCATTGCCCGATTGCGGAAGTTAGGGTTAGAAGTGATTATGATCACCGGCGATAACCAGCGTACCGCCGATGCCATCGCTCGCCAGGTGGGCGTCGACCGCGTTCTGGCTGAGGTGTTGCCCGAAGATAAAGCCAGGAACGTGCAAAAGCTGCAGCAAGAGGGCAAAATTGTCGCCATGGTCGGCGATGGAATCAATGACGCGCCAGCTCTAGCCCAGGCGGACGTGGGCTTTGCTATTGGCACCGGCACCGACGTTGCCATTGAAGCCTCAGACATTACACTGATCAAAGGCAGTTTAACAGGGGTGGCAGTCGCGATTGAGTTGAGCAAAGCCACCATGCGCAACATCAAGCAAAACTTGTTTGGCAGTTTCATCTACAATGTCTTGGGCGTCCCGATTGCAGCCGGTTTGTTGTATCCTTTCTTCGGCATCCTGCTCAGCCCAATCATCGCCAGCGCAGCGATGGCATTAAGCAGCGTGACGGTCGTCAGTAATGCCTTGCGTCTGCGCGGTTTCAAGCCGACTATATCCACCAAATAAAAGGCCTTTTGGATGGATTTCTGCACATGGAATGAACCATAGCAATGGAAACCCACAAGAAAATTAAACCGGCGACTGTCCCCAGTCGCCGGAGCGAAGGGAACAACTCGTATGAATATCACTCAAATAAGTGTCCTGGTTGGATCTGCTGCTTTATCGATTCTGGTGGTCTGGTTTTTCTTTTTTTCTGAAAAGAAAAGTACTCGCCTGGCTACGAACGCCGGTGTTCAGGAGACGAATATCATTGTAAAAGGCGGTTACTCGCCGGACGTGCTGGTTGTAAAAGCCGGCCAACCGGTGCGCCTGAATTTCAACCGCCAAGAATCCGCTTCGTGTTCGGAGATGGTGCTTTTCCCCGATTTTGACAAAAGCGCCAAGCTGCCAGAAGGGGAAACCGTCTCTATTGAATTTACTCCTGAAAAACCTGGCGAGTATGACTTTCAGTGCCAGATGGGCATGTTCCATGGCAAGCTGATCGTCGAAGAATAAGTTTTACGTCTCTGTGCCTGTGGGGCCAGGAATATGGCCTCGAATTGTTCCATGACGGGTCAATCGTATACATTATGCGAAAATTCCTCTTCAAGCGAAAAAAGGGAAACGCGAGGGTTATCCTCTACACACAACCCACTTGAGCGGATTGTCATGCTGCAAAGAGGTTCTTTGCCCAACATGGAGTCGAATATAAAGAACGAGATGTGACGGCCAACGAGCGGTTTTATCACGAATTGACAGAAATCGTTGGCCGTCTTGCCACACCGGTTATCCTGATTGGAGATCAGATGTTTTTGGGGTTTGGCGCGAATCGGAGATCGATTAAAGCGCTGGTGGGGCAGGGTCAATCAGGGACTTAAAAAAATAGGAATGACAAGGCGCGAGGCGCGACAGGCGCGCTTTAACCTAGGTGGAGGTACTGTTGCAGGCGCACTCGGTCGAAACCAACCACAGCCTGACCTCCGATCAAAATTACCGGGGTGGCAAATACGTTCGCGTGTTCATACATATTTTGAGATCCTCTGCGAGAATTTTCACGTAAGGCTTCACCAATAAAGCGACGTGATTGGCATGAATAGGATGCAAATCTACGCCACCCTCTGCCAGACTTTCCCAGCCCAGGGTGTCCTCTCCAATCTCGAATGCATCCCGTCTTGAACCGGTAGCTCGGAACAGCGTGATCCGACCTCTGAATGGCTCAGCGGTATAGCGGCGCCCGAGACGCTCATGTTCTCGCACCATTTCCAGAATGCGCCGCACATCCGGCATTTCCACAAGCAGTAAGCTCGCTTCTTGTGAAACAAAATCGGCTACTTCTGCTTCTTTCAACAGATTCATGCGCCAGGTGTCCAGTTTTGTCCAATCGAGCAGATCTTTAAAGCCGGGCTTCTGCGTGCCTGGTTTCTCGTTTCGTTTCGCAGTGGTTGCCAACAAAAAAAGGCCGCTGCGGATGTAGTTAGCAATTGGTCCAACCGCCGGCACAACGTCTCGGATATGGAGAATCGCTCTCACCCAAGATGCGCCACGCCTGAGCAATTCCTTAAGAGAGGGCGCGGGTGCTGGATTTCTGGCTGCGTCTGGCGCTTGTGTGTCCAACAAGATCAGATTCGCAACCACCTGGCCTTGCCTGGATAGTTGTTGAGCCATTTCGAAGGCCACCAGGCCGCCAAACGACCATCCCAGAAGATGGTAGGGACCTTCAGGTTGAACCGTTTTAAGCGCCTGCAGATAATGCGATGCCATAGCCTCGATGCTGAGGAAGGATGACTTTTCAGCATATAGGCTGGGATCTTGAAGACCGTAGACAGGCTGGTCTTGCCTCAGTTGGGCAGCAAGTGAATAGTACGGAAAAACAATTCCACCAGCCGGATGAATGCAAAACAATGGAGCTTTCCTTCCATGCGGTTGAATGGGCACCAGGGTAG
>JBBRWF010000301.1:0-5966 GCA_038249405.1 Anaerolineales bacterium | reverse complement strand
GGCGTTTTTTGATTCTTCCATTGACTTACCTGGCTGTATGCCAGCCCATACCAGTTTGCAAAAGGTTGGTATAACAGCACAGCGAAACCGACCAGCAGGCCCATCGCCAGACCTGCCAGGATCAAGCGCAGCACAATGGGAGAAATCTCCAAACGTTTTTTGACTGACTGGCTTTGTAAAATATCAAGATTCACGTAGCGGAAAACCGAATAGCCCGTGACCAGCGTGCCAAGTGCCAGGTAAGTTGGGAAATCCCAGGTATTGGTGGGGCGCAGAACGCCAATCACCAGGCCGCCGAAAAGCAGGGTGCCCAACCAGCCCCAGCGGCTGAGTTTGCGTGCCAGCAGGGTGGAAAGTGTCCAGGCGATTGCCAGAACAGTCAGCGGCAGCGCGATCATGTGGGCGTGTAAATCGCTGTACAGGAAGGTGAATAATGGGAACTCAGTAATCGCCAGATCGCCAAGCGGCATCACCCGGCTGGGTGCCCAGTAATATTCGCCCCAGCCAATCGGCAGCTTTGCGCCGGAGAACAATTTTGCAATTCCCTGTGCCGCCCAGGCCCAACGCTGAAAGATAAGGACATCCTGGGCATCGACCAGTTGGTTAGGAACAGTCATCTTTTGCAAAGCGTGATAAATAAGCTGGATGGTGCCCAGGTTGCCTAGCAGCACCAAACCTGCTCCGGCTGCAATTCCCGCAACAACTGGCAGGTTGACCGGGAACCGGCGGGCTCTGTCTTCATCCTGAAGGGCGCTGATCATATTCCAAACAACTGAAAAACCGCCTATGCCAAGCAGTGCAAAGAATGTCGGTAAGATAAAGTTGTATGCGATGGATGGCACAATCCCCAGAAGTTTTACGGGAGTGCCAACCAGCACAAAGCCCCAGTAATAGTAATTAATGTAACCGCCTGCAAACCATGGGTCATAGGGCGGGAAGCTTGTGCTCTTGATAATCGCATTCAGGTAAGCGAAATCCATGGGTCGTTCGCCCCCGCGCGCAGGGTGCCATAGATCGGGGTTTCCAAGGCGGATGGCGAGGTCGAACAGGAAGAAGGCGAGGAACAGACCTTCCACGATAAAAAAATATTTACCTTTGGCGCGTATTTCCGCACCAATTTTTTTCCGGTTTTTCAAGTAGGTAAATGCGCCCAGGATAACGATTAACACGTATACTACCGCAATCACAGGGCGCGAATATTGCCCGCCAAGCGAGGCAAACAACCAGACCAGGTATGCCAATAACAAAAGACCACTGAGCCGGGCGAGAGGATAGCCTCCATCTGCGAGCCCAGGTAAAAGCAAGCGCAAGATCGGCCAGGTAAACAGACCCAGCAGACCAATCGCCACATACCAGATTACCAGCCCCAATATGGGGTATTTATTTTGCAGCGACTCATATGAAAATAACTCGCTCCAGGTACCGCCAGCGCGGTCGGCTGACAGGCGGTCTGCTGGGAGCATTAAGTCGCCAGGATAGCGGGCTGCCTGGCGCGGAGTGAGGTGCACAACATGTGCTAAGTCTACAGAGCGCAACAGGCTGCGAACGGTTTTGGGGTCATACCCTGCTGTTTTCTTGAAAATCAAAACTTTGGGAGTGTCATAAACGGTAAAAGCTTCTTCGGCAAACTGGGTATTAAACTGGCGCCCAAACAATTCCGGGTAAGATGTAAAGGTTTGGACCAGTTCAAAGCCCAAATTTCCTGTAAATTTTCCGGGGACGGCAACGTTATAGCACCAGATGATTTCTTTATCTGCCGGGCAGCCCAATAATTCACGATAATAATGGGTCGTTAGCGGATAACGCTCGGGTAGGCGTGTGGTGGTGGCAAATTGGCGGTTGGATGTGATAAACAGATAATCCCCAGCATCCAAGAGGCCCTCAAAACGGGTGCGCTTTTCCGGGGTGTCATCCCAATACATTTCAAAAATAAGGCCGCCCTGGTACATGCCGCCGAATGCGTCATAGCCATCCATGCGTAAGGGCAAGCCGTCGTCCCAGGTCGATTCCTGAATGGGCGAGGAACCTTGCATGCCAAGTGCTCCGGATGTGATGAAGCGCAGGAAATAGATGCGGTCTTTTTCAAGCATAACAGGCCGGTCGAATTTAAGGGTATAAGATTCGCCGCGCGGGTCTGCCTGGGCGCTAAAATCGGATGTCAGGCTTGCTTGAGCCAGCAACTTGTTTACCGGAACACCCGGGGCATTTGAAATGCCAATGACGAGTGTCTGTTTTGCCGGGTTGCCTTGATTGACAGCATGAGCGATCAAAATCTCGGTCAGATTGCCAGATGCTGAGGCGGTGAATTGTGAGTCGTAAGGAACCACGGGCGTGATGACAGACCCGTTTGGAATGGACATGGGCTGGGTAAATGTGCTGCCATCCGCTTGCTGGATCTTTAGATTGTAAGGGCCTGGAATATTTTGATAAATCCAACGGGTGGCTTGCACGCGGCTGTGATCGCGGGTGTAGATCATGCTAAAAGCGTATGCCCAGGCAAAAGTGGCGGTCAGAACCAAAAAGGCAAGCAGAGCATAGCCAACACGAAAGGCAAAGTGCGGTTCGCGGGGTTTCTCTGTTGCGGCGATGGGCTGTAAACCGCGCGGCCCATTAAAGATAAACCAGGACGCCATCAAGGCGAGCAGCGGATAAATGGGGAGCTGGTAACGCATGGTCGGGTTCCATTGAGTGGATTGCCAGACAAAGTAACCTGCTGTCCAGACCCATAGCAGCGCATGTTCCCGCCATTCACCGCGCAGGATGCGCCATGCCATATAGGCAGCCCCGGCCAGCGCCAGCAGTCCCAGCGGCCAGCCAAGTCCCCAGGCAACCAGGTTATAGCCTGAAAACCAGAATGAGCGGCGCGCCCATTGCAGGGCAGGCGGGAAATCCACATCACCACTGGCCTGGGCGCGTTGTTGGGTAATATTTGCCACCCACTTTGGGTTGGGCAGCATGTTGAAAAAGCTTGGGCCGCTAAAGGCATAAGGCATAAAGACACGAAAAGCCAGGATCGAAGCCAGGGCACCAAGAATCAACAAAACAAGGATGGTTTCTATGCTGAAATGGGCGCGCCGATTGAGGTTCTGTGCGGGCTGCGCTTCGGATGAGCCGGTTTCACTGATTTCATCAGGGGTTTCAGAGTCTATACTGGCCTGTGGGTTTGCGGGATCTGACGTGGACTGTTCTGCCTGGGAAGTCTGTGAGAAATAGCGTATAAGCAATGCGCCGGGCAGCAAGACAGCCAGGGGGGCGGCGTTGATCTTGGATGCCACAGAAGCGCCCAGAGCCAGGCCGAAACCGAGCACGTCCCACACGATTGGGTTGAAAAATAAAGCCAAAGGATTATGAATGCTGGAGTATGCGGGTTCTGGCGCATTATTTTCCCCGCCAGTTTGCGGAGAATCGTTATCCTTCATGATACGTACTGCAAAGTAGGTTGCCAGGAACATGAAGAAATTGGCAAACATATCGACTGTAAAGAAGTGAGACTGCTGGATTTGCATGACAGCCAATGAGGAAAAGGCTGCTGCCAGTGTGGCAACTTTGCGATCGTACAAACGTGCCGCGATCAGGTACAGCAATACAATTGAGCCTAAATCGGAGAAGGCCGAGAGTACCCGGCCTACCAGCGTGACTTCGTCATAGCCCTCCCATGTGACGGTTTTCCCCAAAAGCGCCATCAGCGGGCCAAAAAAACCGCCAGTGCCATTGATTTGCACATATTGAGCTGCCGAAGCAGAGATGGATGACATCCATTCGGCGGCATACCGCACCATAAAAATCGGTAGATCGCCGTAAACGTAAAAGGTATAGCCGCGATTGTGCGGGTTAAGCGTTGAATTATCGGTATCAAAATATTCTGACAGGTTGTGTACAGGGATTAGTGCGGATTCCACCATGGTCATAAAGCGTTCATCGGGATGAAGATGCTGGTTTTGATCCCAATTCAGCCCGCTTAAACGGAAATACGCTGCCACAAGCAGAACCAACAAGAACATTAAATCGTAAAACAAGGTGCGGGTACGAGTATTGTGCATGTCAGGGTTTTACCATCAGGTTATCGGGTACTGTGTATATCCAGAAGTTTTTGCCTTCCATGGGGCTGATGAAGTGACCTACCAGCCCGTCTGGATAGAGTTTGTAAAGTGCATCCAGTGTGTCGCGGTCTTCTTCTTTAACGATAAATACCTTTGCGCCGGGCTGTGGCAGCGTGCTTGCTAAATTATCGCGCCAGAGTGCATAATCTTTGGTGGGGTACCCTGCTTGAATACCGACCAGGCGTGTATCAACCCAGTACGGGAAGGGCACCACATACGCATTTTCTGAATTGTTGCCAGCCTGCACAAATGATTTAATGACTGCTCCCATATCTGATGTATTCAAAGAATGGTTTGCAAATTGTGTGGCAAATTGGTCAAAGACCAGGCTGTAGTTATGCAAACCGGAGATCAATAAAAGTAAAACAACTGTACCGACTGCCAGGTTCCGTCGATTCGAAAGTCCACCGCGCAACCCTTTATACAGCCCATCCAACGCCATGCCTGCAATGACAAAAACGATAATGGCCGCTGCGCCGGTTCGATTAAGCGATGGGTTTTCGCGCGGGAATGCCAGAGAGAGAATGGATGGCATAAGCAACAGGGGGACAGAGAGGATCAGGAACAGATCCAGCCAATCGCGTTTTCGTAGATAGCGCACCAATATAAAGATGTATCCAAAAACAAACAGGAGCGCGCTGACTATATCCAGCGCGGGGCGATGGGTCACTGAATGCACCCATATTTCGCCATCGTCAACATTAAACATGGACATGGCGTTAAATGTGTTGCTTATAAAAATCTGCCAGGCTGGCCCGGGAAGTGGGTTGCCTTCGCCTGTCAGGCGCGACAAGGCACGCATGGAGAAATTATCAGGGTTTTCGATGGCATAGCGCATGAGCGGCAGAAAAACCAGCAGCGATGCAATCACCAGCATGGAGAACATCATCAGGGTCTGTGCCCGGTTTCCATGTGACTGGCGATGCAATAAATACAGGCCCAGACCAAGTAACATCACTAACGGCACAAATCGGAAGGGGCTGTAGCCATGCAGACCCAGCCCCAGGAATAACCCGGCAAGAATAAAGTCATTGCGCTGCTGCCGGCGTAAGCCGCGAATAAGGTAATACAAAGCCGGGGCAGTGAATGCGGGGTAAAGCGGGAAACGCAGCCCGATACGGCTGATCGTATTCAACCAGTAGGAAACCCCGGCCAGGGTGAGCGCAAAAAGTGCAACACGTTTTCCACCCACCTCTTTGCCAAGTAAGTAAACATAGGGCAATGTGAAAAGACCGATCAATACTGTGCCAATTTTCAAACTTATAAAAGTCAGCCCGCTACCCAGTAAATTGGCCAGGAAGGCTGTCCAGTAAAACTGGATAAATTCGCGCCCGGTGTTGCGTGGGAAGAAAATATGGGTTTGCTCCTGGGTGATGTCGTACACATCCAGCAGCTTTTCAGCGTGATCGCTGAAAGGTTCGTTGGGAATGCCATCCAAACGGTAAAAGCGAAAGAAAACGATCACGATGGCAAGCCCAATGATCAGTAAAGCCCAGCGTGAAAGGGTGATCTGCCAGGAATTGCGCTTGATGAAATCTCCAACCCGTTTAATGAGCGATAATTTTTGCGGGTTGTTTAACCATAATCCACGCACAAATAACGCAATGGACGCCAGCCAGATGGTGACATTTAGCGTAGTGAACAGGTTACCCGTAAACAGAACAAAAGCCACCAGCGCAAGAAACGCAGCGCTTAAAAGTATTCTGCTGTGGTAAGTCTGCGGATCAACCCGGGTTGAAACATCTTCGGGTTCGGGCAGTACAAATTCATTGGCAAAGTAAGACCAGGTGAGAAAAAACAGTGCGAAACAATAAAGTCCAATTGACAGGGTTATCGAAGCTGGCGGTTCAAGGTACAGTTGAGCCG
>JBBRWF010000300.1:0-5991 GCA_038249405.1 Anaerolineales bacterium | reverse complement strand
CGGTATTCAATTTTATGTCTCGGATGAAAGTTGAGGCCACAAGACTGTGTGTCCCTGATGCCATCTTGGGCAAGCGGATAGGTATATTTTTATTTGTTCTGCAAGTTGCATATCTTGTTTTCAATTATATTGGCGGTGTTAATGTTGCCGGCTCGATAGCAAAAACCGATAGTTCCTTCTCTATCTTTTTTGTGCTTGTGCCTGTAGACATGCTATTTTTAATTTATTACGGAACATTTAGGAATAACAAATACTTCAATATTAATTTATTGGTATGGGTTATATCTAACATTCTGCGTGGATGGTCCGGAATATTTTTATTTATATTATTTTTTGAATGGTGCAGGGGTGTCCGAAGTAAGAAAATTTCATTATTTTTGACTGTCGTTGCGATAATAATTCTCTTGGCAATTTACCCTGCTCTGTTCAATGTTAAGTCGGCAATCCGTTCTGCAGTTGATACTGGATTGACTTCAGGGGAAATCTTCGACATTATTATCTCAACTTTTGTGAGTGGAAATTTCTTTTCGGTAGTTGCCGACGGAGTTTTTAGTTTAGTTGGCAGAATTCAGATCGTTTCAATTCTTATTGAGGTTGTAAGATTAAGAGATGTCTTACAGTCAGAATTTATGAGCGGTAATTTTTTGCCATTTTGGCTTGAAGGTCTCCATGGAGTAATTCTGGATAGAATATTTGATACAAATTCAATTTCGATTACTGCTAAATTTCCAGAATATGCCGACTTTCCCGGAAATTTTCAACTTGGAGAGTGGAATACAAATATTGGGTATGTTGGGTGGTTTTTCATTGCGCCTGTACTAATCCCGCAGTATCTTTTGTACACGTTTTCTTTGGCCTTCCTTTCTATTTTTTTGGCTAAAAAAATAAGTAATGAAGAATCGGCTATTGACATGGTGTGGATTGCTTGGGTTGTTTATCTTTTGGCACCTTGGTTGAGCGTTTTTGTTACATTTATACATGCTTTAATCATATTCTATATACTCAAATTTGTCTTTGCAGTTGATCTGCAATTGACTAAGACGACTGTAGAGAATATTAAGCCTTTAGGGTAAGGCTTTGACGGTTTAAATTGGCTATGGCCGGCAGATTGCACTCAAATATTCTGGCTTTAGCTTTTTTATTTAGTATGCAAATATTGTTTTTCATGAAGAGGCAGAATTTTCTTCCATTTTTTGGCTGCAATTTTATATCTGAAGGAGACTTATTGTCTTTTTAATTCGTGTTTTGAGTTTGATATATTCAGCGATTCATATTTAAGTAGCTTGGTAGCTGAATGTTTTTATGCGTTTACTGGTCTTTCGTGTAGTTGAATGTGAATTGTTATAATATGTTGAATGTTGCTGTTATATTGCCATCGCTTGCCAATAAGGCTCCAGTTCAGGTAGCCAAAGATTTGGCAAATGAAATGTATTCATCTGGTATCAATGTATGTGTCTATTACTTTGATGATGTACTAGAAGTCGATTTTTTGTGTAAAACTGAAAAGATAGCTTTTTCAAAAAAAATGGATTTTCAGAAATTTGATGTTGTTCATTCGCATATGCTTCGTCCCGATGCATATGTTTGGTTTTGGCGACTCTTTAGCCCCATTAAAAATACAATTTTTGTCTCAACTGTTCATAATCTGGTGGAGCAGGACTTGTATTTCAATTATGGAAAGTTCACTGCTTTCATATTTTCACGCTTGTGGAGAATTTTCTGGTCTGCGCAGGATGAGCTTGTTGTTCTAAATAATGCCGCGCAACATTATTATATTAATTTCCTTAAAGGTCGCAAGGCAACCGTTATCTATAATGGACGGGCTTTGTCAGGCTTGACCGTTTTGGATGAAGAAGATATAAATATTCTTAATGATTTGCGCTTGAATTTTAAGGTGTTGGGGTCTTGTGCAATACTTACACGCCGGAAGGGATTGGATCAAATTATTCGAATTCTTCCTTCGTGTAAAGAATATGCACTTGTAATTGTGGGGGATGGCCCTGCATACACGGAATTGAATAACCTAGCGATTGAGTTGGGTGTCGCAGATCGCTGCAAGTTCTTGGGTTACCGCGCGAACGCACAGTCATTTTTGACAAAATTTGATATTTATGTCATGCCGTCCAGGTCTGAAGGCTTGCCACTTGCTTTGCTTGAAGCTGCGGGGAATGGACTTGCGGTTATATGTTCGAATATTGAAGTTTTTCAGGAAATATTTTCTAGTGAAGAAGTTTCATTTTTTGAACTTGAAAATGAAGATGATCTGATGAGAGCTTTAGATTTTGCTGTTAGGAACGAAGCTGTGCTGGGTTCTAATATTGCTAAAAAATATGCTTCTAGTTTTACAGACAAGGTCATGACAAAGCGATATGTTGAACTTTTCCTTTCGTTAAAGAAAAGACTTAATCAAGAATAGAAATTCTATTCTTGATGGGTGTGCGATTCTGTTTTTAAATAGCTCTTAATTGAAATTTAAGTTCTGAGCGAGTACTAATAAAATTTATAGCTATTGTGTATATTTATTATAAAATATAAGAGTTTGGAGATGTATTTGTCTGATAGTGATACACAACTTCCCCGCATTGCGGTATTGCTCGCTGCTTATAATGGTATGCAGTGGATTGAGCAACAACTAGATTCAATTCTGAAGCAGCAAGGAGTTTCTTTAACAATTTTTGTCAGCATTGATCAATCGACAGATGACACGTTGGCTTTTTTTGATAATCTGGCAGCAAAGTATCCTTGCATCGTGGTGCTTCCATATGGAGAACGCTTTGGGGGTGCTGCGCGGAATTTTTTTAGACTTTTGCATGATGTCGATTTCTCGGAGTTTAGCTATTTGTGCTTTTCTGACCAGGATGATATTTGGTTACCCAACAAGCTCTTGCGTGCACATGAAATGCTTTTAAAAACTGGCGCCGATGCATATTCAAGTAATGTCTTGGCCTTTTGGCCGGATGGCCGCCAGCATCTGATTGAGAAATCCCAAAAGCAGGTTCGCTGGGATTTTTTATTTGAAGCGGCAGGACCAGGGTGTACTTACGTTATCCGAATAGATCTGGCTTGCGCCATTCAACGCTTACTCAAAAACCGATTGTCTGAAGTCCAGCAAGTTGGGTTGCATGACTGGTTTGCGTATGCCTATGCCCGTGCTAACGGTTATCGCTGGGTAATTGATGATTTTGCAGGCATGCTTTATCGTCAGCATGAGAATAATCAGGTTGGCGTCAACCTGGGCTGGAACGCTGCTTTTCATCGCGTGCGGAAAGTTTTGAGCGGATGGGGTCTAACCCAATCTGCACTGATCGCCGAGCTGGTCGGCTTGGGTAACGATCCCTTTGTCAAGCGATGGTCTGCTGGTAGCAGGAGCGGCATGCTATGGCTCACCTTTAATGCTTGGAAATGCCGCAGGCGTTTTCTCGACAAAATAATTTTCTCTCTTTCATGCATGGTTTTGTTTACTACAGGAAATCGTCGTCCATGAGTCAGCAGCGAATTTTGGTGAGTGGCGCCAATGGTTTTGTGGGCAGAGCCGTATGTACAGCCGCAGCAGGTCATGATTTTTCCGTGCACGGAATCACCCGCTTTCCTTGCGATCTACATCGTGGTGTAAAAAATTTTGTGATTGGCGATATTGATGGCCTTACGGCCTGGAAAAATGCATTGGCGTGTTGCCAAGTCGTCGTTCATGCTGCTGCTCGTGTCCATGTCATGCGTGATAAGACTAAGTGTCCTCTGGATGCGTTTTATCAGGTCAATGTATTGGGCACCATGAATCTGGCGCGGCAGGCGGCGACCGCTGGTGTACGGCGCTTTGTGTTCATCAGCTCCGTCAAGGTCAATGGCGAATCAACACAGCCGGGCTATCCGTTCACGGCAGGCGATGCGCCTGCGCCGCTGGATGCCTACGGCATTTCAAAAATGGAGGCCGAGCAGGGTTTGCGCGAGCTGTCGGCACAGACAGGCATGGAGGTCGTCATCATTCGCCCGCCGCTGGTGTACGGACCCGGTGTAAAGGCCAATTTTTCCGCCATGATGCGCTGGCTCAGCCGAGGCATTCCCCTGCCACTGGGCGCCATTCATAACCAGCGCAGCTTAGTGGCGCTGGATAACCTGGTCGATTTGATCTTGATGTGTGTTACCCACCCTGCTGCCGCCAACCAAACCTTTCTGGTGTCCGATGGTGAGGACGTTTCGACAACCGAACTGCTGTGCCGCATGGGGCAGGCCATGGATTGCCCTGCGCACTTGATTCCGGTGCCGGCCGACTTGCTGAAAGGGGCGGCGGCGCTGCTGGGCAAGCGCGACATGGCCCAGCGCCTGTGCGGATCGTTGCAGGTGGATATTGAAAAAACGTGCATGCTTCTAGGCTGGCAGCCGCCGTTGACACTGGATCAGGGCTTAAAGAAGGCGGCGCAAGGATTAACCCCATGAAGCGGACATTTGACCTTTTCCTGGCCGTGGCGGCCGCCCTGATTCTGGCTGTGCCGGTGTTGCTGGTCGCCCTGCTGGTCCGTCTGACCTCGCCCGGGCCGGCCCTTTACTGGTCGGACCGGGTAGGACGCCACAACAAGATTTTCAGGATGCCCAAGTTTCGCAGCATGCAGATTGGTACGCCCGCTCTGGCCACGCATTTATTGGCTGATCCTAAGGCTTATCTCACGCCCATCGGCAGCTTCCTACGCAAGAGCAGCCTGGATGAGCTGCCGCAGTTGTGGAGTATCTTGACCGGCGACATGAGCTTTGTCGGGCCACGCCCTGCGCTCTTCAACCAGCATGACCTGATTGAAATGAGGACTTGCCTCGGGGTGGATGAACTGGTGCCGGGGCTAACAGGCTGGGCACAAATCAACGGGCGTGATGAGTTACCCATTCCCGACAAGGTCAGGCTCGATGTGGAGTATCTTCAACGGCAGTCGCTCTGGTTTGATGTACGCATCTTGTGGCTGACCTTTGTGAAAGTGATCCGGCGAGACGGCATCACCCATTAAAACCAGGCGCGGACCGGGCAGGGCGTTGTCTGCTGTTGGGTAACGGGATAGGACAGTCAGGGATGAACAGGTTCCCCCATGGCTGTTGAAGGCTAACTAAAAAGAAAAATTCAATGTTGATCAACAAATTAGTGGCAGCCCCTTTGCTGGGGTTGCCCCGTCCCGCCAAGCGAGTGGTCGTGATTGTGCTGGATCTGTTGCTGATGCTGGTGTCTGTGTGGGTCGCTTTTTATTTGCGCGTTGACCAGACCGGCCTGCCATTTGCGCAGCAAGCCTACGTGTACCTGCTGGCGCCCGTCCTGGCGATCCCTGTCTTCGTGCACTTTGGCCTGTACCGCGCGATTTTTCGCTACACCGGCATGGCGGCCCTGGCCACCACGGCGAAGGCTGTCGCTGTGTACACGCTGCTGTTTTTCACCGCCCTGCTGTTTTTAAAATGGGAAGGCGTGCCGCGCACCCTGGGCCTGATCCAGCCCCTGCTGCTGCTGCTGCTGGTGGGAACCAGCCGGGCGCTGGCGCGGTTCTGGCTCGCAGGCTGGTCGAGCAAGGCGCGCCATGCAGTCGGCCGCCTGCTGATCTACGGGGCGGGCGAGGCGGGCGTGGAAACGGCTTCCGCCCTGGCGGTAGCCCGCCAGTTCGTGCTGCTGGGCTTTATCGACGATGACAAGAGCAAAGCCGGAAGAAGCATCAATGGCGTTGACATCATGGCGCCCGCCGAGGTGGCCGATGCGGTGGAGCGCATGGGTGTCACTGACATCCTGCTGGCCATGCCGGCGCTGGATCGTGCCCGGCGCAATGCCATCATCGCCAGTTTGCGGGAGTTGCCGGTTCATGTTCGAACCCTGCCGGGCATGGGCGACATGGCGTCGGGGCGGGTGACGATCCAGGATTTTCAGGAGCTCGACGTGGAAGACCTGTTGGGCCGCTCCCCGGTGCCGCCCGATTCGACCTTGCTGGCGCGCAATCTGGCGGGCAAGGTGGTGCTGGTCACCGGCGCAGG
>JBBRWF010000299.1:0-6032 GCA_038249405.1 Anaerolineales bacterium | reverse complement strand
TATCGGCAGTCCCCAGGGCAAGTATTTTATGCCCATCGATCAAAATTGCGCCGTCCGCGATCTGGCGTCCAGGAGTGAACAGAGTTGAACAACGTATATACAGCATATAATAATTATAATAGGTTCTTTTAAGACAGCCCGGAAATCGCGATTCCGCGGTCAGGCTGCATAATACTTTGCATTCATAAAAAGCAACAAGGCCCGATATTTGTCAGCTCATGTTGCTTTTTCTTTTGCCAGCTGCGCGCAGTTTTTTCAAAACAAAAGCTGTTTCGTCCCTTAATCTTCACCTTCAGATTTTGGTTTTGAACCAATCTCTACCAATTGGATCTGCACCTGGTAGCGTTTCTCGCCAATCTGGATCTTTCCCATCCCATAGAATCCTTTGGAACCGGTTTTAAAAACCTTTTCTGTCGCGGGCAGCGTACCAACCAGTTTATCGCCTTCTTTTATTTCGATTGCTAACATGATCTCACTCCTCAAGAATTATTTGTAAACGAATATTAAGTTCAAAGCAATTAACGATTCTTTACCGCGCTGGCTATACCTGCCACATGCTCCGGAGAAGAACCACAGCAGCCGCCCACGATCCTCGCACCGGCCGCAACATTACGCAGAGCCGCCTCACCCATTTGCTGCGGGGTAACGTCATAAATTGCGGCGTTATTCTCATCTGTGCGAGGCATGCCCGCATTGGGCTTGGCCCAGATCGGGAAACCTGGAGCCGCTGTCGCGTATTCTTGAACAATCTTTTCCATGTTCTCCAGCGTGGTGCCGCAGTTTGCGCCAACCGCCGCAGCACCTTTCTCTAGATAAGTTTTCATGACCTGAATAGGCTTAATCCCCATCATGGTTCGCACCCCGCGGTCATAACTGAAAGAAACCACAATGGGTAAATCGGTCACAGAGCGGGCAGCATCAAAAGCAGCAGTGGCTTCATCCAACGCAAACATCGTTTCGATGATAAGCAAGTCCACCCCGCCTTCTGCCAGGGCTTTGGCTTGCTCTGCATAAGCGCTAAAAGCTTCCTCGGGCTCAAGTGGGCCAAGCGGCTTCATCAACAACCCGGTTGGCCCAATCGAACCCGCCACCAGTAAACCCTCCCGCGCGGATGCAGCCTTGCGCGCCAATTCAACCGCCCGCAGGTTGATTTCAACGCAGCGATCCACGTATTTCGACTCTTTCATACGCAAACGCGTGCCCCCAAAAGTACAGGTGAGAATAATGTCCGAACCTGCGGCTGCAAAGCGGCTTGCCAGATCAAACAAAATATCGGGATGATCGATAAGCAAGTCTTCTGGCGCAGTACCTGGCTTGAGGCCCAGCTGCTGGAGATTTGTACCCGTTGCTCCATCTGCGACAAGTACATCCCCGGCATTGAGTCTTTCTAGAAATTTATTCATAATAACTCCTGGTATTCAATCTTGAAGATGGTTGGAAATCTATAATTCGCGGGTATTTTTCGAACATTTTAAAATAAGAGCTTTATCAGTTTGCGCCGGGCAGAACTGCATAAACTCGCACGCCCTCAGCGCTGGCAACTGCCAGGAAACGTCCATCCGGGCTGAAATTGATCGCAGAGATCGGGCTGGTCGCAGCCTGAAAAACTGCGCTCTGGCTGCCATCCTTGCTCATGATCATTACCGAGCCATCATCCTGTCCAATCGCAAACAGGCCGGTGGATGATAGCGTGAGCGCGCCAGGCGCAGCCGGTAACGAGAGCCGTACCACCTCGCTTATTTTCAATGTTTTCGGGTCAATCACATTGAGGATCGTCTGAAACCGGTCTAATTCATTCTGCATATAATAAATAGTGCCATCCGCTGTCATCAACACCGGTTTATACAGAAAATTATCTTTTTTCTGATAGATGGCATTGCCGTTTTCTTTGCTAACCACCGTAATGGTAAACGTGTTCTCTTTTTCCAGCGCAGTGAAAACAAGCAGTTTTGCATTTTCAGCAAAACCCTGCAATTTACCCTTCACCGATTCTTGAGGCAGTTTTTTGCCCTTTGTGTACAGATCGGTACCAGTTCCATTGTCCACCAGCAGCCATTCACCTGTACGATTGATGGCCGCAATCCGGTACGGGCCGAGCAGCATACTTACAACTCCACCGCGATCCACCAAACTTGTGCTGCTCTTATCAAGCTTTTCTATAAATGTAGTGCTGTCTGTTGCAAACAACACCTGATTGGGATCTCGGAAACATGTTGTTTCTGCCACAAACAACTTTAGCCAACAGGCCGAATGCGTACTGTTCACCATCAACATGGAATCGCTGACAAAGCGTAGAGCCGCATAATTCGCCGGGTCCGCTTCAAGATCACTCGGCATAGTCGGTAACACCAGCGATTTTCCCCAAAACCAGCCCAGGGCATCCGGTGATGAGCTGGTGGAGGTCTCAAAACCCTGCGCGCTGCCAGTTTCAATATCCCAGTGACCAGTCTCCACCGTTGCATTGGTGTGATACGTATCCCATTGTACGGCGTAGCCTGAGAGTGTTTTATTATCCTGAAAGGCTATCTGCCAATGGCGCAATGTGAAATTACTGGGCGGCACATTGATTTCACGCAGCATCTTAAATTTATCAACGCTATATACTCGCATTTTAGTGGGCAAGGCAATCGCCACTAATTTGCCGTCCGGCGAAAAAGCAAAAGGCGTATCAACGCGCGGCAGCAGCAGGTTCGAAGGACTTTTCCAGGTTTTTACATCATAAAAAAGCAATTCCTGCCCGCCGTGAATGACAAAATTGGCCCCGTCCGGCGTAAAGGAGATGCCGCTCACAGAGCGCTCATAACCAAGCACCTGAAGTTTCGTCTCCAGGTTTATTACGCGCAAGACTGCCTGACCAGCTTTAAAGGCCAGGAAAGTATTATCGGGAGAGATGGCGATGCTGGCTTCGTCAGCAATGCCAAGATAGCTTGAATCTGCAGGCAGGGCAAAAAGCAAGACCGCCTGTCCATTATCGATCTGGTAAACCTGCGCTTCCCAAACGCCTGAGTTGCGGGTGATAACCGCCACCCGGCTGCCGTCGTAATTTACAGAAATACAACTCTCACATGCGATTGGAGCGGTAAAAATACCCGGCCATTGCGCCTGCAGCTTTCCCCTTCGATCGAACAGGAACATGCCTGTAGATGTGCTTAAAAAAAGTTTCTGCCCATCTCCGCTTACGGCTGCGTGGCGCAAACCCGTTGTCAGCGCATTGAACACTACTTTAATTTGATCCAGGCTTGGTACATCAATAGGTTGAAAACCCATGTCAATGACAGGTGTCCCCTGCACCACCGGGTAAGGAGATTTGCGCGTTGGCCGAAGCGTAGCTGTAGGTGACTGCGTTGGAGTAAAACTTGGGATGGGTGTGGCGCTGGGTGTCGCGCTAACCACAAAGACTGGCGCTTCTGTGCCTGCATCCGGAGTCACCGGCACTGTGGCGCTGATAATAAAATTCTGATCAGCCGGCAGAGTTACCGCCACATTGGCAGGGATCACAATCGGATTGGCGCACGCACTAAGAATGATAAAAAAGAATAATCCTGAAAATACGATTCTTAATTTCATTGGAGCCTCTTTTCATTGATAACACTGACTCTATTTTACATTAGTCCGTGCCTGTATGAAAAAAGATTTTCGAACAACTATGTTAAATAATAAAGTCCGGACTCAGAAAGAGTCCGGACTTTATTATGTTCAAAAAATGGACAAATTACAGGCTCTTATTAACGGTGTTGAAAACGTTGGTGACTAACGGTCCCATAATGGTCAAAGCGGCAATAACTACAACGGCAACTAAAACGAGGATCAATGCGTATTCAACCATGCCCTGGCCTTTTTCTTTCAATGAGAATAACATAGGTGTATTCCTCCTTTCCCTGAAATTTTCTCCGGTTTCCCGAAGAATTGAATGATTTTTTCTTACATTGATATTCTAAATTATATTTATCGAAACTTCAAGCCCTATAACTTACAGACACCTTTCAGCTGGGCAAAAAACCAAGTTTTTAAGGTAAAACCATGCCTGTTTGTCTCAAAACGCACAAGATAACCATTTCTAGCACCAGGAATTTATTATTTATCGCCAACCAATCCTAATTCAGGCGCAATATGGCGCATGGCCGTGATCACATTACCAACATGCTCCCAAAGTTCAACACCAAACTCAGTCGCCGCCTGCCCCATACCAGTCCGATCCGTTCCGGCAGCAAAAGCTTTATCTTTCCATTTCTTTCTTACTGAAGATGGCTCCAGATCAAGAATGGACCGGGATGGTCTTACCAGGGCCACGGCTGTAATCAACCCCGTTACTTCATCACAGGCATTCAGTGCTTTTTCCATCTTACTCTTCCGCAGCACGCCTGTGTTATCGCCATGGCTCAATATTGCGCGTATAATCACCTCGTCCACACCGCGCGCGCGTAACATCAGCGCGCCATCAATCGGATGCTGTTCCGAGGTCGGGTGAATCTCCCAATCAAAATCATGCAGCAGCCCGGTAATCCCCCACAATTCCACATCTGCACCCATTTTTTCGGCGTAAAAGCGCATCGCAGCCTCCACGCACAACATGTGGCGCACCAATCCCTCGTTTTTAACATATTCGCGTACATATTCAAGGGCTTCATTTCGATTCATCATTGGGAATTCTCCGGAAAAATAGGTTCGGGAACGCCGAGAATCGGCTCCGGTCGCGTAATAACATCTGCAAAAGCAGTCAACGTAGCGGGCAGTTCGCGCAAATTCCAAAAAAACAGAGAACGCTTCAGGTAACTGTGGTTATTAGCCTCCACCCCAACCCCATCCAATCCAAGCGCATTGCACAGAAACAGAGCGCGCGCCAGATGGAATTTTTGCGTTACCAATATCGCCTGGCTGACGCGAAAGATACTGGTAGCGCGATAACAAGAGTCATAAGTTCGCCGTCCGGCATAATCAAGCACAATCGCCGAATCAGGTACCCCAAGACTGAGGGCATATTCACGCATAGCCTGCGGCTCATTGTATTCAACCTGGCTGTTATCACCGGTCATTAACAACTTTTCAACCTTGCCAGAAAAATACAATTTTGCGCCTGTTTCCACACGGTCTTGTAGAACAGGCGTTGGGCTGCCATCCCGCCATAAACCAGCGCCAAAAATAATCGCGATTCGCCGTGCGGGAACAGAGCTTTCAGAGTAAGTCTTGTTCCACGCCACAAACCCGGTTATGCCCCTGGCAAGTATCACCGCAATCACACTACCCAACAGCAGGTACCAGAACATCTTAAACACCATTTTTATTAATTTCTTAGACATTTAAGGGATTTTACCAGTAAAAGGCAAATCTCTAAATTTGGGAAAATAAAATATGTCCGCAAGTGACCTTGTGAAATACCAGGCTAACTTCTAAGACCGTTCAGTCCAGACAGGATTGCTGTATTTTTGTTCCACAAGTTCTTCAGCACGCGAAGCCTCAACCGCTGTCAATTCCCCGCGCTCTAACTCGAGATCAAGCTCAGACTCAAATGCTTTCACAAAAGCCTGGGCTGCTATCTGCCATTCGATGACTCTGCCAGAAGCAGATTCTGCGGTGGAGGCTCGCGCAAGCAATTTTTGAGCAGCGGCAGCGCGCGCTTGTTGATCTGCAAAAACCAATACATCAGTAATTCGCGTTAAGTCACCGCACAAAGGAAATGTACCGTGCTGCAAGACGCCCTCTTTTTTGCGAGCCTGGGCCGAGCCAATCAACTTTTTGCCGCCCACAACAATTTCATAAGCGGAAGGAACCTCGAAACACACCGGGCCTTTGGCTGTGCCGGGCGCTGAAGCGTTTTCTTCCATCTCTACAGATAGCCCAAGTGAGCGCACAGCCCTGATTAAAGCTCCTGCCAGCCGGTAATAACTTTCCAATACGGAACCCTGTACACGCTCTTCGTCCAGGGGTGCAATAACAGAATATGTCAGTTCATCAACGTGTAAGATGGCCCGCCCGCCTGTAGCCCGGCGAACAACATCCCAACCGTGTGCCCTGATGCGCTCCACATCCACATC